>JBLRWT010000001.1:0-39284 GCA_047921095.1 Wenzhouxiangella sp.
GGCCTCGTCCATTTGACCAAGACCGGCAAGGAACTCGTCAACTGACTGATTATTTGTGCCTGCGGGAACCAGGGATTCCACGCTGACCTGCGCCAGTTCGATCTCGAGGCCCATTTCGCGCGCCAGGATGACCAGCTTGCGCGCCACATCCGTGCCTGACAGATCATCGCGCGGGTCGGGCTCGGTGTAGCCGGCCTGACGCGCTTCCCGCACCAGTTCGGCAAATGACATGTCCTGCGCATAGCGGTTGAACAGGTAGGCCAGGGTGCCCGAAAGAATGCCGTCGATGCGCAACACCCGATCACCGGTGTCGATCAGGTCGCGCAGGGTCTGGATGATCGGCAGGCCGGCGCCGACCGTGGCTTCATAGCGCCAGCGGGCGCTGGTGTCCTCCAGTTTCTGGCGAATGCCCCGGTAGCGGCTGATCGGGCCGCTGCCGGCATGCTTGTTGGGAGTGATCACGTGGATGCCCCTGGCCAGCCAGTCCGGATAATTGGCTGCGATGGCGTCGCTGGCGGTGCAATCAATCAGTACGGCATGGGGCAGGTGATCGTCGTCGACAAAGGCGGCGAAGCGATCCAGATCGAGGGTTTCGTCGTTGTCGGCCAACCCATGGGACGAATTGAAATCGGTCAGGTGTAAATCCGACAGGCGCATGCGGCGCGAACTTGCCACCCCGCGCAGGCGCAGGTCGAGTCGAGCCTCGCGCATGAGCCTGGCGCGTGCGTCTTCGATCTGGCGAACCAATGCCTGGCCTACATGGCCCGGCCCGATCAGGCCGATCGATAAAGTCTGCTCGGACAGGTAGAAGCCGGCATGAATCGCCTTGATAGCGCGATCGGCATCGGCCTCGTCGATTGCCACCGAGAGATTGCGTTCCGAGGCTCCTTGGGCGATCGCGCGGACATTGACACCGGCCCGAGTCAGGGCGTTGAACAGGCTGGCGGCAATGCCTGGTGTGCCGGCCATGCCATCGCCAACGATGGCCAGCACGCGAATGTCGGGCAGGCAGGCAATGCGCTGGATCTGACCATGGCGCAATTCGCGCTCGAAGGCGTCTTCGAGAACCTCACAGGCCTGGCGGCTGGAAGCCCCGGGGACGACCAGGCAGATCGAATGCTCCGAGGAGCCTTGTGAAATCATCGAGACCGAAACATCGGCCTGGCGCAGGGCGGAAAAAACGCGCTCGGCGGTGCCGGGCACGCCAATCATGCCGGCCCCTTCGATATTGATCAGCGCCATATCGCCCATGCCCGAGATGCCCTTGACCGGCGGCTTCGGATTGCCCACGGCATCGACCCGGGTGCCCGGGCAGTCGGGCTTGAAGGTATTGCGGATAAAGACCGGGATGCCGGCTTCAAGTGCCGGCGTCAGGGTCTGGGGATGAATGACCCGGGCGCCGAAGTAGGCGAGTTCGAAGGCTTCGCGATAGGACAGGTGATCAAGCAGGATGGCCTGGGGCACCGCTGCCGGGTCGGCCGACAGCAGGCCATCGACATTGGTCCAGATATGGATCTCGTCGGACTCGAACAGTCGGGCGAAAATGCTCGCCGAATAATCCGAGCCATTGCGTCCCAGGGTGGAAATGCGGCCGTCGGCCTGGCGGCAGACAAAGCCAGTCACGACATAGCGCCGAGCCGGGTGTTGCTGACGAAACTGCGCCAGCAGCTCGGCACTGCTTGGCCAGTCCACGGCGACCATCAGCGCGGTCGGTCGGGTTCTGAGGATATCGCGCGCATCCAGGAAAACCGCTTCACCGCCCCTGGCGCGAAGGGTGGCGCTGAGCAGGGCCGCCGAATACACCTCGCCAAGGCCGGAAACCAGTTCGACCACCTCGGTCGGGGCGGTACCCATCAGGGCCAGGCTGGAGACCAGCTGATTCAGATTGACGAACCTGGCCTTCAGTGCGTCTACCAGAGGTTCATGCTGATCAGTGCCTTTGGTGAGCGATTCGGCGGCTTTCAGATGACGTTGTTCCATGCTCGTCAGGCGAGCCCGCCAGTCGTGGCTGTCCGAGGCCGCGTCTCGAGTCAGGGCAATCAACTCATTGGTCACACCGGCCATGGCCGAAACCACGACGACCTGACTGTCATC
This sequence comes from Wenzhouxiangella sp., assembly GCA_047921095.1. Classification (GTDB taxonomy): domain Bacteria; phylum Pseudomonadota; class Gammaproteobacteria; order Xanthomonadales; family Wenzhouxiangellaceae; genus Wenzhouxiangella. The sequence goes on from JBLRWT010000001.1 coordinate 2,095, forward strand.
TTCTCGGGCCAGCAGCAGTTTCGCGACCTGGGCGATGCATTCGGCGTCGGCCAGGCTGCTGCCGCCGAACTTGTGGGTTTTTGATTGCATTGGATGCAGGTTCTATCAGATTGACCCAAAGTGTAGCCTGTGCCGAGGGCGGGATTCGCATGGACCCGGAGGTTCATCGCTCGAAAGGGTGTGAAAGTCGGCTCGCCTGCTCCAAACGCGAGTAAACTCTCGCGCTGTATCCCCTTTCGGGCAAACAGCAAGGTCATTCGGCCTGGGCTGCGCCTGGTTATTTCTCTTTGATAATTATCCCAAGGAAACCTGTTTCATGCTGCATGTCGATATACCGACCCAGCCGGAGCTGAAAGCTCTGGTCGCCCAACGCAACCCCGCCTGTGTTTCGATTTACCTCGAAACCACGCCGCAGACACAACACATTGGGGAGGCAGGCATTGTCCTGTCGAACCTGATCAAGGAGGCGGATGACCAGCTTGAAAAGGCTGGCATCGACAAGCGTACCCGCTGGGCGATTACTGAACAGCTCGAAGAAGTGTCGGAAGACGAGGACTTCTGGACTTACCAGGCCAACAGCCTGGCAATCTTCGTGACGCCGGATTCACACCGCAGCTACCGCTTGCCGACCACGCTGCAGTCAATGGTGCAGGTTTCGGACCGTTTTCATCTCAAGCAGCTGATACGTGCGGTCACCGTGCCGCAGCATGCGTTCGTGCTGGCCCTGGCTGAAAACGAAGTGCGGGTGATCGAGGTGTTCAGCGACATGCCGGCGGTTGAGATCAAGGTTCCCGATATGCCGACCGATGCAGCGCACGCGGTCGGCACATCGACCGTCAATACCCGTTCTCATTCTTCCGGCAGGCTGCATGGTAGTGAAGGGCAGAAGGTCAATTTGCGCAAGTTTTGCCGCAAGGTCGATGCTGCGTTGCGTCCGCTGCTGGCGGGCCGGCACGAGCCGCTGATCCTGGCCGCCACCGAGCCGCTGCAATCCATCTATCGCTCGGTCAATTCCTATCCTGAATTCACAAGCCAGGTCATTGCCACATCTCCGGTGCGTGAGCCGGCCCACGAGCTGGCCGCCGCCGCCCGTCCTATCATGCATGAGCGCCATCAGAATTCGATCGAGTCGTTTACCGAACTTTACCTCGCGCGCGAAAAGGAAGGCCGGGCAACCTCCGATATTGCCCACGCAGCCCGGGCAGCAACCTTTGGTGCTGTCGACAGCCTGCTGATCGATATCGACGAGGTGGTCCCTGGCGCCATCGATGAGGAGACCGGTGCAGTCAGCTTCGCAGATTCCGATAGCGCTGACAGCTATGGCGTGGTCGCCGAGATTGCCGGCCGGACGCTGGCCATGGGCGGCCAGGTCATCGGGGTTCGCAAGGATGATATTCCCGGTGGCAAGCCGCTGGCGGCGATATTGCGTTACGCCGTCTGATCACAGTTGCCATTCGGCAGGCGCGGGCTGTCCTCAGCCCGCGAGGTTTACAGCAAGGTTTCAATTTCCCAGCCAGAACAACGACCAACCCAGCATGACGGCCGCGGCAATGACGGCGATCAGCGCCGGTTTCCAGCCCAGTGCCCTGAAGTCCCTGAAGCGGATGTTCATGGCCAGGGCGGCCATGGCCATGGTGAAGCCGAACAGGCTCAGGTGACCCGCCCACTCGATAATGGTTTGCCAGGTGAGGTGGTCAGGGCCCAGCCAATGGTCGACCAGCGTGCGCACGCCGGACAGGGCCAAAAAGCCGACGATAAACAGTGGTAGCGGCGGCATGCTGCGCCCGGGGCCCTCTGTTCGCGTGAATGACCAGACAATGATCGGTATCACGATCAGCATGCCCAGGTTGCGAAGCAGCTTGGAAACGGTCGCGGCTGTGACGGTGGATTCGGCATGCCAGGTTTGTTCATGAAAAACAGCGGCTGCCGTGACCTGGGCCGTGTCATGAACGGCTGCACCCAGAGCCAGACCGACCAGAGTGCTGTCTTCCAGAACCGTCTGCAGCAATGCCGGATAGAAAAGCGTGGCGGCCAGCCCGATCAGGGCGACACAGGCGATGGCATAACAGATTTCCTCGCTTCTGGCACGCAGGCCCGGCGCGGCGGCGGCAATGGCAGACGCGCCGCAGATCGCGGTTCCAACCGCCAGTAACGCGGCCAGTCGACCCGGTGTGCCGGTCAGGCGTGCCAGGATCAGTACCGTAGCCAGGCCAAGTCCGATGGCGCCGAGAACCAGCGGCAGGGCTTGCCAGCCAAGCAATCCCGCCTCGACCAGGCTCAGCCGCAGGCCGATCAGTGCAACCGCAACCCTCAGGATTGGCTTGCGGGCCAATTCGAGTCCGGGTTGCCAGTGAGGCCTGGTCGTGGCGATGGGCGCCAGGGCCAGGCCGGCGAGGATGGCGATGAGCATGATGCTGATCGGCAGATTACCCCAGGGCTCGGGTAGCTGGCCGATCAACCAGACGGACAGCCAGGCTGCAATGACGATCACGGCTGCAACAATCAGCCCGGTTGAGGGGCCGGAATCGGATAAACTTTCGCAGTCTGCAGAGGTCATTGCTAAATGTTGCTTTTTTTGGCTGCACTGTAGATGTGCGCCATGATACTGGACTGTAAGGATTCAACCCAACTAATGGCACAGGCCCATTCACGCCGGCTGCGGCATGATGGCGACTGCAACCAACCAGACAAGAACTGATCTATGAACCGGATACTGATTTCGTGGGCCGTTGCCGGCCTGCTGGCTAGTGGAGCTGTGATGAGTGAAGAGGACCCGTTCCTGTGGCTTGAACAGGTAGAGGCTGAAGAGTCGCTGGATTGGGCCCGGGAGCATAACGAGCGCTCCGAGGACTTCCTGCGCGCCCATGCCGTGTTTGAACCCATTCATGAGCGCAACCTGGAAATTCTGACCTCGGAGGACCGGATCGCCTACCCATCGCTGATGGGCGGCCGGATCTACAATTTCTGGCGCGATGCCAATCACGTTCGCGGCATCTGGCGCACCACCACTCGCGAAGGCTACAGCAGCCAACAGCCGGATTGGGATGTCATCATCGATGTCGACAAGCTGGCCGAGGCTGAAGATGAGAATTGGGTCTGGGCTGGATCAAGTTGCCGCTATCCGGACTACGACCGTTGCCTGGTCGGGTTGTCCAGAGGCGGCGCCGACGCTGCCGTGCGGCGCGAATTCGATCTTGAAAAGCGCGAGTTCGTGGACGACGGCTTTGTGCTGGCCGAATCCAAGAGCTTCATTTCCTGGCGTGACCGCGACAGCGTCTTCCTCGCCCCGGCGTTCGAGCCGGAACAGATGACCACGTCCGAATATCCCCGTCAGATCCATATCTGGCAGCGTGGCACCCCGCAAAGCGAGGCTGAACTGGTCTTTGAAGGCAAGACCAGCGATGTGCTGGTCACTGCCATGCGGCTGTGGGACAAGGACACGCCCTACGACATCTTTGTCCGTCTGCCGACCTTCTTTACCCGCGAATATCACCTATACCGGGATGGTGAGGCTCACCGCATTGATGTGCCTGGTGACGCCAGTCTGGCCGGTGTGCTGGACGGGCAGTTGCTGGTGGAATTGAAATCCGACTGGCAACTGGGTGATGCCACCTATCGCCAGGGTGCCTTGCTGGCCTCCGACATCGAAGCGGTCCTGGCCGGTAACCCCGAGTTTGAAGTCCTGTTTCAGCCGGGCTCCCGCCAGGCGGTCAACGGTGTATCGACCACTGAAAACACCATCCTGGTCAACGTCCTGGACAACGTGATCGGGCAGATGCTGCGCATCACCCGCAGCGATGACGGCTGGCAGCGTGAGACCCTGAGCGTGCCGGAGATGGGTACCCTGAACGTGATTTCGACCGACGACAAGTCCGACAGCTTCTACTACAACTTCACCGGATTCCTCACGCCGTCGCGGCTGTATGAAGCCGATGCTTCCGCCGACAGCCATGCCGCGATTCGCTCCGAGCCGTCCTGGTTTGATGCCGAGGGCATGGCGGTGGAGCAGTACGAGGCCACATCAGCCGACGGGGAGAAGATTCCCTATTTCGTGGTCAAGCCGCGCGGCTTTGAAGCCAACGGCGCCAATCCGACCCTGCTGGCAGCCTACGGCGGGTTCGAGATTGCCCGCACACCGTTCTATTCCGGCCTGGTCGGTACCGCCTGGCTCGAGCGTGGCGGTGTCTACGTTCTGGCCAATATCCGTGGCGGCGGCGAGTTCGGCCCACGCTGGCACCAGGCGGCGCTGAAGGAAAATCGGCAACGCGCCTTCGACGATCTGATCGCGGTATCCGAAGACTTGATCGAACGCAACATCACCTCACCCGAGAATCTGGGAATTCAGGGCGGCTCAAACGGTGGTTTGCTGGTCGGTGCGGTCATGGTTCAGCGCCCGGATCTGTACAACGCGGTGGTTTGCCAGGTGCCGCTGCTGGACATGAAGCGCTACCACAAGCTGTTGGCGGGCGCGAGCTGGATGGCCGAATATGGCGATCCGGACGATCCGGAGCAATGGGCCTACATCAGTGAATATTCGCCCTACCAGAACCTGTCGGCAGATGCGGATTATCCGAAGATGTTTGTCACTACCTCGACCCGCGACGACCGTGTGCATCCCGGCCACGCCCGCAAGATGGTGGCCAGGATGATGGAGCAGGGCCATGACGTGCTGTATTACGAGAACATCGAAGGTGGCCACGGTGGTGCCGCCAATCTCAAGCAAAGCGCCTACATCAGTGCCTTGACCTACACTTATCTGCATGATCGACTGGCGGCTCAAGATCAGGCGGCCTCCGATGGTCTTTTGAACTAGGACGGAGGAACAGGGTCGAATCGCTCAAGGTTGTAAATCGGACCAGACTTATCCTGTTTTGCCTGACTGGGAGAGGTTTTGGCTGATATAATGGACGGTTAGATTCAAAGGAGAATTGCATGGGCAATCATCTCGTTCCAAGCCACTTGATGGCGCCGGCGGGCACCGGATCGCTTGACTCCTATATTCAGGAGGTCAACAAGATCGCGGTGCTGAGCGTCGAAGAAGAACAGGCTCTGGCCCGTCGTTATCGCGACGAGGAAGATATTGATGCCGCACGCCTGATGGTCATGTCGCACCTGCGCTTTGTGGTGCATGTTGCGCGCGGCTATGCGGGCTATGGTTTGCCGCTGGGTGATCTGGTCCAGGAAGGCAATATCGGCCTGATGAAGGCGGTCAAGCGCTTTGACCCGGATCAGGGTGTGCGGCTGGTGTCATTTGCCGTGCACTGGATTCGTGCCGAGATCCACGAGTTCATTTTGCGCAACTGGCGCATCGTCAAGGTGGCCACCACCAAGGCCCAGCGCAAGCTGTTTTTCAATCTGCGTCGTCAGAAGAAACGCCTTGGCTGGTTGAACCAGGCAGAAGTCAATCGTGTAGCTGAAGAGCTCGGCGTCAAACCCGAAGTGGTCACCGAGATGGAGTCGCGCCTGGCCGGCCAGGATATCGGCTTCGACCTGACCAACGACGATGACGACTCCAACTACGTTGCTCCGGCCGCGTACCTGGAAGGTCTGACCGTCTCGCCGGACGAGGTCGCCGAAGCGGCCGACTGGGAACAGCATCATCACAATCTGCTCTTCGATGGCGTCGAAAGCCTTGATGACCGGTCACGCGACATCATCCAGGCCCGCTGGCTGATGGACCCGAAAACGACCCTGCAGGAGCTGGCCGACAAGTACGGCGTCTCCGCCGAGCGCATCCGTCAGCTCGAAGCCGTCGCCCTGAAGAAGCTCAAGGCCCGCTTCGAGGCCTGAGGCTGGCTGTCGTTGACTGATTAAAAAGCCCCGGAATCCGGGGCTTTTTTTCATTAGGCCTCCCCTAAGTCGACCCTGAACCCCAATATACGGAATCCGGAAGCCCCCGCCATCTTTGTCATCCCGGACTCGATCCGGGATCGCACCAGTCCAGTCTGTCTTCTTGCCGGCGAACTTCAGATCCCGGCTCTCCGCTTCGCTTCGGCCGGGATGACAGCAGGATCATTGGAAGCCTTGAGCCTTGAGCCTTGAACCTTGAACCTTGAACCTTGAGCCGGAAACCTAAAAACCGATCAATTCGGGTTCCGGCTCCAGCGTGACGCCGAATTCGGTCTTGACCGAAGTGGTGATCAGTTCGATCAGCTTGCGGATCTCGTTGGCTGACGCCTGGCCGCGGTTGACCAATACCAGGGCATGGTTTTCGTAGACGGCTGCGTCCCCGAGTGAGTGGCCACGCAGGCCCAGGCGTTCGATCATCCACCCGGCACCGAGTTTGACCTTGCCTTCGGCCATGGGCCAACAGGGCAGGCCGGCGTTGTCGTTCCGCAAAGTCTGGGCTAACCCGGCATCAACTACTGGGTTCTTGAAAAAGCTGCCGGCGTTGGCCAGTCGGCCCGGGTCGGGCAGGCGGTGGCGGCGCAGTCGCATGACGGCGGCGGCCAGTTGGCGCGGCCCGGGCCGGCGATGGCCAACCCGCTCAAGCTCTTCGGCCAGGCTCTGATAGGTCATCTTAGGATAAAACGTTCGCTGCAGACGCAAGCTGATGCCGGTGATCAGGTAGCGCCCCCGGTCGGTCGACTTGAAGCGACTGTCACGATAGCCGAAGCGGCATTGATCACGCTGAATGGTCACCAGTTCGTTCTGCTGCCAGTCCCAGGCGGTGACCGTTTCGATGACATCGGACAACTCCACGCCGTAAGCGCCGATATTCTGGATTGGCGCCGCACCCACGGATCCGGGGATCATGACCAGGTTTTCGACGCCATGCAGGCCTTGGGCGATGCAAAGGCGAACGAGTCGATGCCAGTTCTCGCCGGCCCCGGCATGAACCAGTGCTTCGGTTTCATCGAGGCGCTCGACCTCGACACCCTTGATCCGGACCAGCAGGATTCGTCCGGGCCAATCGGCCAGAAAAACGGTGTTCGAGCCATCGCCAAGGACGAGTTGGGGCTGGTCGGTGAGGGGCAGGAGTGGCAGTTGTTCGGGATATTCAAGCTCGATCAATTCGCGGGTCCGGGCGGGCAGGCCAAAGGTGCTCAGCTTGGCCAGGTCGGCATCGTGAACGATCACGGCCGGGCTCTTTTCAGGCCTCATCTTTCCAGGCCAGGATGCAGTCCCGAATCAGCTTCGGGCCCTGATAGATAAAACCGGTATAGATCTGGGCGAGGTCTGCGCCAGCATGCCTCTTCGCAGCAGCATCTTTGCCCGAGGTGATTCCACCCAGGCCAATGATCGGAAACCCGGCACCCAGGACCTCTCTTGCCGTAGTCAGCACTTGATCCGCTGCTTTCCTGACGGGTGCACCGCTCAAGCCCCCGGCCTCATCGGCATGGGTATGTCCGGCCACCGCGCTGCGATCCAGGGTGGTATTGGTCGCGATCAGGCCGTCGATGCCGGATTCTCCGATCACGTTGAGCGAGGCCTGGAGCGCTTCTTCGGTCCAGTCGGGTGCAATCTTGATCAGCACTGGACAGTAGCGTCCATGTTGTTCGGCCAGGTTATCTCGAAGCTCGACCAGTTCTTTCAGCAACTCGGCAAGCGGACCCGTGTCTTGAAGCGCTCGAAGATTGGCGGTATTGGGCGAGGAAATATTGACGGTCACATAATCGCAGTGCGGATAGACCCGCTCCAGGCAATAGCGGTAATCCTCGGCGGCACGCTCGACGGGTGTGTCCTTCTGCTTGCCGATATTGGCGCCAACAACGGTTTCAGTCCGGCGCCCTTTCAGGCGCTCGACCAGGTAGTCGACGCCCTTGTTGTTGAAGCCAAGTCGGTTGATCAGCGCCTGGTGTTCAGGCAGCCGGAACATCCGGGGCTTCGGGTTGCCCGGTTGCGGCCGGGGCGTGACGGTGCCGACCTCGATGAAGCCGAAGCCGAGTTGACTCAGGGCGTCAATGTAGTCGCCATTTTTGTCCAACCCGGCCGCGAGGCCGATCGGGTTGGCAAAATCCAGCCCGAAAAGACGCACCGGCGATGATGGTTGGCAGCCCGACAGCAATCGGGGCAGGCTGAACGGGCGACCTGCCGCCAGCGCCTTGAGCGCAACATCGTGCGCCGTTTCCGGTGGCAGCAGGAACAGCCCGGCTCTCAACCAGCCATACATGATGGTCTTCTCTCTCCGTGTGGCTTCAAGCCCGGGCGCAATGGCGCAGGGTATGCAGGGTCAAGCAGGAAAATGCTTTGGCGACGCGAACGTGTCGACCTTGCGTTTGATCACGACGCCCAGGGCGACGACTCTCAAGGCGGCACCCATAGCGGCTCTCAGCGCCATTCCCGCTGCTTTGTCGTCTGTCGGTCCGGCGCTGGCATCGTCGGTCAAGAAGGATGTCAGCGCCTGCGCGAACAATGCTTGTCTTTTCAGGCTTCACAGGCAATCACAGCTCAAACTTGATGCCCTGGGCCAGCGGCAGCTCGGTTGACCAGTTGATGGTGTTCGTCTGGCGGCGCATGTAGGCCTGCCAGGAGTCCGATCCGGACTCGCGCCCGCCACCGGTTTCCTTTTCGCCGCCGAAGGCGCCACCGATCTCGGCGCCGGAGGTGCCGATGTTGACGTTGGCGATGCCGCAATCCGAGCCGCGATGCGACAGGAAGTACTCGGCATTGCGCACGTCGGTGGTGAAGATGGACGATGACAGGCCCTGGCGGACATCATTGTGCATCGCCAGCGCTTCTTCCAGCGTCCTGAATGACATGACGTAGAGAATCGGGCCAAAGGTTTCTTCCTGAACGATATCCCAGTGGTTTTCGGCGCGGACGATCGCCGGTTCGACAAAGAACCCCTCGCGATCGAGGCGCTTGCCACCGGCCAGGACTTCACCGCCCGCTTCCCTGGCCTTTTCGAGTGCTTGTTCGAAGCGCTCGATGGCGCTCTCGTCGGTCAATGGGCCCATCAGGGTGCTGGTATCCAGCGGGTCGCCAATACGAACCTGGCCGTAAGCCTTGACCAGCGTGTCGGTGACCTGATCGACGATGGATTCATGCACGAACAGGCGGCGGGTGCTGGTGCAGCGTTGACCGGCGGTGCCGACGGCGCCGAAGACCACGGCCGGAATGGCCAGCTTCAGGTCAGCGGTTTCATCAATGATGACGGCATTGTTGCCGCCGAGCTCGAGCAGGCTCTTGCCCATGCGTGCGGAGACACGCTCGCCGACCTTGCGTCCGATCTGGCTGGAGCCGGTGAATGACATCAGGGCAACGCGTTCATCATCGACGAAACGCTGCGACAGTTCATGCCCTGGCTCCATGAACGAGGTGAAGATCGGCGGATAGTCGGTATCGGCCAGTGCTTCGTTGACAATGTTCTGTACCGCGGCGCAGCACAGCACGCCCTTCGGCGATGGCTTCCAGACCGTGGCGTTGCCGCACACGGCGGCGAGCAGGGCATTCCAGGCCCAGACTGCCACCGGGAAGTTGAACGCGGTAACAACGCCGACCACGCCCAGCGGATGCCATTGCTCGTACATGCGATGACCGGGTCTTTCCGAATGCATGGTCTTGCCATACAACATGCGCGACTGGCCAACGGCAAAGTCACCAATGTCGATCATTTCCTGGACTTCACCGTCGCCCTCGGCCTTGATCTTGCCCATTTCCAGAGCCACCAGCGAGCCCAGCGGATCCTTGTAATCACGCAGGGCGGCGGTGACCAGGCGCACGGCCTCGGCGCGGATCGGCGCTGGTACGGTCTTCCAGCGCTCGGCAGCATCGGTGGCGGTGCGGATGACCTTGTCGTAATCGGCTTCCGAGGCGCCGCTGACGCGGGCGATAACCTGGCCGCTTGACGGGTTGACCGACTCGACCACGCGCTCATCAGGGGTGGACGACCACTTACCGGGGCCAAAACAGGCGCCGGGGTTCAAATCCTTCAGTCCGAGTTGGTCCAGAATCTGCTGATGCTTGCTCATGGTTCGCCGGTCTCCCATTTTTCATTTCAAAGCCGGCTATTATCGCATTGTTGACGCGTCGGGGCAGCCCGGTCATGCTATTCTTTTGCGTCTGTGTGGGGCTCGGGGGCTTGAGTGGCTGACGCCGCCACCTGAACACTCACTGAATGAAACTATCCGGTCGAGCCGCTGTCCATTCAGCAGGCCCGGCCGTCAGCTACGGAGCAGGACGGCCCTGATGGGCGAACGTGAAGTTGATCAATTACTCGTTGAGCGGGTACAGAAAGGTGACAAGAAGGCATTTGATGTGCTGGTCGGTAAATACCAGCACAAGATCATCAGCCTGATCTCACGCTACGTATCTGACCACGCCGAAGCCATGGATGTTGCCCAGGAGGCATTCATCAAGGCTTATCGTGCGCTCAAGCGGTTTCGCGGCGACAGCGCGTTCTATACGTGGTTGTACCGTATTGCCATCAATACGGCCAAGAACCACCTGGTTGCGCAGAGCCGCCGGCCACCGCTTTCGGATGTTGATGCTCAGGATGCGGAACAATTTCAGGTCGACACACGTCTGAAAGATCGAGGTTCTCCGGAACACGAATTATTGAGAGAAGAAATTGAACAGACCATCCACCAGGCCATATCCGATTTACCCGAAGACCTTCGGGTGGCCATTACCCTGCGTGAGATGGAAGCCATGAGTTATGAGGAGATCGCCATGACCATGGACTGTCCAATTGGCACTGTGCGATCTCGGATTTTTCGGGCTCGAGAGGCGATTGACCAGCGCCTTCGCCCCCTGCTTGCAAATGACTAGACTGGACGTACACCATGACTGAATCGAACCGTGAGCATCTTTCGTGCCTGATGGACGGCGAATTGGAACGCAACGCACAGGGCTTTCTACTGAGACGTTTGTCCAACGATCCGGAAATGTCACAGGCGTGGCGACGCTATCACCTGGTTCGAGCCTGTCTGCATCAGGAAATGGGCAGTGGCCTATGCATTGCTGACCGCGTATCGCAAGCGGTGGCGGAAGAGGACGATCCGATTGTGACACCGAACATGCCCGCCTGGTTGAGGCCGGTAGCCGGTAGCGCGATTGCCGCCAGTGTTGCGCTTGTCGCAATCGTCGGAATCAATTCGAGCCTGCTCGACCGTGGCCAGCCTGAGCTGATTGCGGATCAGCCCGGCTTCGTCAGTCAGCCCAGCTCGCTGGATCAGCCCTTTTCGCGCCAGGCCATCCCTGTAGGTTTCACTCCGGCCAGCGAAGCTGATCGCACGCGTATCAACACCTATGTTGTACGGCATAACCAGGCTGTTGGCGGCGGTGGCTTCGTTTCTTATCTGCCAATTGTGACAGGCATCCCGGTCGAGGCGGCCGCGTCGTTTGACGAGGTCGAGCTGGAATCGATCGAACCGGGTCAGTGAGCATGCGGAAGTCGGGCGAACTGGTGCGTGTCTGCGCATTGCTGGCGCTTGTTTCAGGCAGCCTCCCTGCGTTCGCCGAAACGACCGCGTCAGAGGTTCAGGCCTGGCTCGATCGCATGGCCCGCGCCGTTGAAACCCTCAATTACCGAGGCACCCTGGTTCACTGGCATGATGGCCGGGTCGACACGCTCGGTATCGTTCACCGCGCCGATGAAAGCGGTATCCGCGAACGGATTTATTCACTTGACGGTGAGCCGCGCGAGATTTTGCGCGACGGTGACGAGGTGCGCTGCCTGCTCGCAGGGGATCAGCCATTGGTGGTGCAGCGTCAGCTCGCGACCCGTTTGATACCAAACCTGCCGTTGAATCGCCTGGGTGGCCCCAAGCTTGCCTACGACATGTCCCTGGGTGGGCGTGAGCGCGTCGCTGGTATGATGGCCCAGATCGTCAAAGTGTCGCCACGCGATCAGTATCGCTACGGTTACCAGTTCTGGCTGGAGGAAAAGACCGGCATGCTATTGCGTTCAGCCTTGCTGGATCACCGTGGGCGACGACTTCAACAACTTTCCTTCGTCACCGTCGAGCTCGGTGTCCCGATCAGCGACCGCGAACTTGAGCCCGTGTTGATCGGCGGCATCGAATCGACCCTGCAGACCAGTCTGCCGAGTGGGGAGCCCGTTCAGCCACGCCACGCTTCGTGGCAGCCTGCGAAAATCCCGCACAGTTTCAACCTGGTCCACTTCGGCGCCGGACATTCTGCCGATGGCAGCAAGTTCGAACACCTGCTATACAGTGATGGCCTGGCCAATTTCTCGGTTTACGTTGAAGACGGCCGGCAGGGTTACACCAGCAGCCGCCTTGAATCGATTGGCCCGGTGCATGTCTTTACCGGCTTGCTCGATGGGCGGCAGGTGACCGTGGTCGGTGAAGTACCGCGGACCACGGTTGAATACGTCGGCCGCTCGTTGCGCCAGTCCGCGGGGCCGCGGCGGCGTCATTAGTAATCTTTCAAAGGCTGCTTGATGCCGGCTCTGATCTGGCAGGTCGCAACGGTTGTCGAAGCGCAGGATGAGTTGTTGCGTGTTTCATTCGATTCCCTGACCACCTGCCAGCGATGCCTGCAGGGTCAAGGTTGCGGTGCCGGTGCGTTCAGTCGCCTGTTCGCCCGGCGCCAGGCGAGTCTGGTGGTGCGCTGCGAACATGATTTTGCAATCGGCGACAGGCTTCGAGTCGGGGTCAGTGGCAGTGGCCTCGTGCTATCTGCCTTGGCGCTTTATGGGCTGCCACTGCTGGGCTTTCTTGTTGGTGCCCTGATTGGCCATGTGCTGGCTGGAGACATGGCGGGTCGTGATTTTATCGCGTTAATGTCCGGGTTGATGTCTGGCCTGGCAGCGTTCGGGCTGTTTCGGCTCGGCCCTGGTTTGCGGTTGAGACCGAGGATCGAGCGCTTGTCGTGCACAAAAGCGGATTCGGCGCTTGAATCCGATGCGAAGTGAGGCCAAATCCTTAGGGTTCCAAAATCCGAGTATTACCTGGAGTTTCCATTATGTATCGACTAGTTATCGCCCTGTTCTTGAGTGCCGGTCTGGGTTTTCAGGCAGCCGTCGCGTCCACACCGGTGGATTTCACCGATCTGGTGGAAGAGTCCATTCCGGCAGTCGTCAATATCGAGACCTTGCGTTTGGGTACCCGGCCCACTGAGCGCAGCGAAAGTGATTCCCAGGCGCCTGAAGACCTGCTTCGTCGGTTTTTTGATTTTCCTTTTGGCGAAGGCGGTCCGCGAGGTCAGCCTGACCGACGAGGGGGTGGATCAGGTTTCATCATCGATTCTGATGGGCTGGTGCTGACCAATCATCACGTGATAGAGAATGCCGACGAAATCATCGTTCGCCTGGCCGATCGCCGCGAATATGAAGCCGAGTTGGTGGGATCGGATGCCGAGACCGATATCGCCGTGCTGCGCATCGCGGCAGAAGGGTTGCCCACTTTGAGCTTGGGAGACTCTGACTCGCTGCGCCCCGGGGAGTGGGTCATCGCGATCGGTTCACCGTTCCAGTTCGAGCAATCGGTCTCGGCCGGTATCGTCAGTGCCAAGGGCCGCACCCAGGTCCAGCAGCAGTATGTGCCCTTCATCCAGACCGATGTCGCCATCAACCGCGGCAACTCCGGCGGACCACTGATTCGCACTGACGGCACGGTTGTCGGCATCAACTCCTGGATACTCAGCTCCCACGGAGGCAGCATCGGTCTGTCCTTCGCCATTCCCGTGGAAGTTGCGCGCAGTTCCTTCGAGCAGTTGATGGAATTTGGCCGCGTTGTGCGCGGCTATCTGGGCGTCGGCATCGAGGGCATCAGTCGCCAGAAAGCCGACGCTCTGAACCTGGATCGCCCATCCGGCGCGCTGGTCAACCGGGTGGAGCCCGGCAGCGCCGCTGAACGTGCCGGCATCGAAGTCGGTGACGTGATCATCAGATTCAACAACATGACCGTCGACGTATTTTCCGACCTGCCGCCGCTGGTCGGCATGGTCAGACCAGGCGCCGAAGTGCCGGTAGATATCTCCCGTTGGGGCGAGCGCAAGACCGTGCAGGTCACGCTGGACCAGCGCGAGGAACAAGACCTGGACGATCCCGGCGCACCCGACGAGGACGCCCAGCCCAGCAATGCGCTGGGTCTGGCAGTGGCGCCGTTGGATGCTGAAACCCGACGTCAGCTGGGTGATCCGCAGGGCGGCGTGCTGATTACCAACGTCGAGAGCGACGGTGCCTATCGCGCCGGTGTACGCCGCGGGCAGGTCATCCTGATGATCAACAACCAACCGGTTGCCGACATGGACGACTTCAACGCGATCGTGGAGCGCGTGCCCGACGGTCGTACGGTCGCCCTGCTGCTGCACCGCCCCGATGGCACTACCACATTCGTCGCCTACACGCCCGAAACGAGCGATTGAATCCGCTCCGGTCTGAAGCGCACGAGCCCGGTATAATTGCCGGTCCTGACTTTGCAGCCCCCGGTTTTGCCGGGGGCTGCTGCTACAAATGGCGCCCATGACTGATACCCGAAACATCCGCAATTTCTCGATCATTGCTCACGTCGACCACGGCAAGTCGACCCTGGCTGATCGGTTCATTCAGTTATGCGGAGGCCTGAGCGAGCGCGAGATGGCCGAGCAGGTGCTCGACTCGATGGATATCGAGCGCGAGCGCGGAATCACGATCAAGGCCCAAAGCGTCACGCTCAACTACACGGCCGACAATGGCGAGGTCTACCAGCTCAACTTCATTGACACGCCGGGCCATGTCGATTTTTCCTACGAGGTCTCGCGATCGCTTGCGGCCTGTGAGGGCGCGCTGCTGGTCGTCGACGCCGCCCAGGGCGTGGAAGCCCAGAGCGTGGCCAATTGCTACACCGCCGTCGAGCAGGGCCTGGAGGTCATCCCGGTCATCAACAAGATCGATCTGCCGGCAGCTGATCCCGAAAAAGTCAGGCACCAGATCGAAGACATCATCGGTATCGATGCCACCGACGCGGTCCTGGTCAGTGCCAAGACCGGCGTCGGTATTCGCGAAGTGCTGGAATCCCTGGTCAAGCGTGTGCCGCCACCGGCCAATAATGAGGGGCCGCTCAAGGCCCTGATCGTCGATTCCTGGTTCGACAACTACCTCGGCGTCAACTCGCTGGTCCGGATTGTCCAGGGCACCTTGCACAAGGGCGACAAGATCCGGGTCATGACCACCGGCGAGGAGCACACCGCCGATCAGATCGGCATCTTTACCCCGAAACGAACAGGGACAAAGATGCTCGGTTGCGGGCAGGTCGGGTTTATTGCCGCTGGCATCAAGGAAGTTCACGGCGCGCCGGTGGGCGATACCATCACCCAGGCCAAAAACCCTGCCGAGCAGGCCCTTCCAGGCTTCAAACCCCTGCAGCCGCGAGTGTTCGCCGGCATCTTTCCGGTCGATTCGAGCCAGTATCCGGATCTGCGGGAAGCATTGGACAAGCTTCAGCTCAACGATTCAGCCCTGCAGTTCGAGCCTGAAACCTCGGTCGCTCTCGGCTTTGGTTTTCGCTGCGGCTTCCTCGGCATGCTCCACATGGAAATCGTCCAGGAACGTCTGGAACGTGAGTATGACCTTGACCTGATCACGACGGCGCCGACGGTGATTTACGAGTTGGCGTTGACCGATGGTCAGGTCATCACGATGGACAATCCGGCCGGCATGCCGGCGCTGAATCTCATTGACGAAATTCGCGAGCCGATCATCCTGGCCAATATCCTGGTACCGCAGGAGTTTGTCGGTGCCGTGCTCGGGCTGTGCGAGGAAAAGCGTGGCGTTCAGAAAGACATGCGCTTTCTTGGCGGACAGGTCCAGCTCAGTTACGAGTTGCCCATGTCTGAAGTCGTCATGGATTTCTTTGATCGACTCAAATCGTGCAGTCGCGGATTTGCCTCGTTCGAGTATGATTTCGTCCGCCACCAGGCCGGCCCATTCGTGCGCCTGGACCTGATGATCAACGGGGAGCGGGTCGATGCGCTCAGCAGCATCGTCCATCGGCAGGTTGCCGAACGGCGCGGGCGAGATCTGGCGGAGCGCATGAGGGAATTGATTCCGCGACAGATGTTCGATATTGCGATCCAGGCAGCCCTCGGTGCTCACATCATCGCCCGCTCTACCGTCAAGGCCTATCGAAAGAATGTCACGGCCAAGTGCTATGGCGGCGATGTCAGTCGCAAGCGCAAGCTGCTGGAAAAACAGAAGGCTGGCAAGCGGCGCATGAAGACCGTCGGTCGGGTCGAAATCCCGCAGGAGGCATTCCTGGCCGTATTGCGAACCGACAACGAGAAATGACATGCATTTTGATTACGCCCTGATCCTGACTGTACTGACCCTTTTGACCGGCATCATCTGGGCAATTGATCGATACGTTCTGCGCCGACGCCGGAGCAAGGAGGTTCAGGCAGAGGGGCTGGACCGGACATTCGAGACGGTTGGCTCCTTTTTTCCCATCCTTCTGCTGGTGCTGATTTTTCGATCGTTCCTGTTCGAGCCGTTCAAGATCCCTTCGGGATCGATGATCCCTACCCTGCTGATTGGGGACTTCATCGTTGTCAACAAGTTTTCCTACGGCCTGCGCTTGCCGGTTCTGAACAAGCGTTTTGTGAGCCTGGGAGAGCCTGAGCGCGGCGATGTCATGGTGTTCCGGTTTCCGGAAGATGAGCGGATCAACTACATCAAGCGAGTGGTTGGTTTGCCCGGTGACACGGTGACCTATCGCAACAAGATTCTTTTCATCAACGGCGAGCCGGTGCCCCAGGACGAGGAGGGCGCCTGGGTTGGCGAAGGACTGAATCGCAACATGCCAGGCCGGCGCCCACTACTTCGCATGGAGCACCTGGGCGATGAGCCGCATACCATCCTGGTTCATCCCGATCTGCCACAGCGCGAGACTCGAAGCTGGACCGTTCCCGAGGGCCATTACTTCACGCTGGGTGACAACCGTGACCAATCGCTCGATTCCCGTGCCTGGGGCTTCGTTCCCGAACAGAATCTGGTCGGAAAGGCGACTCGGATCTGGATGCACTGGGATTGCAGCCGAGGGTGCGTTGTCTTCGAGCGAATCGGTGATAAGATTGAATGAACTGACAACCTGAAACGGTGGCCCCGGCCGCCGGCAACCGATAAGCAGAAACAGTGTCGAGGGATCAAGCATGACGGCGATTACCAACCAACGCGGATTGAGCCTGCTGGGGTTCATCTTTGTTCTGATCCTGGTCCTTTTCACCGTCTACATCGGGATCAAGCTTGTTCCGATCTATCTCAATCATTTTTCGGTGGTCAGCGACATGAAGGCGGTCGCCGACGAGCCAGGCTCCGCGAATTTGCCACCCAATACGATTCGACGCAACTTGATGACCCGTTTGCAGGTCAGTTATGTTGATCACGTTCGTCCCGAGAATATTGTCGTGGAACGGACAAGTCCGCCCCAATTGGTGATTGAGTACCAGGTTGAAGAGCATCTGATCGGCAATATTGATGTCGTCGTCAAGTTCAAACGTGTCGAGCCACTCCGCAACTAAGCTGCCGCGGCGTATACCCGGCATCGATTACGAGTTTGACGATCCGGAGTTGCTGCAACGGGCATTGACCCACCGAAGTCATGGTCCCGGCCACTACGAGCGTCTCGAGTTCCTTGGCGACAGTCTGCTGAATTTCGTTGCCGCCGAAACCCTTTACCAGAGCCGGCCTCACGCCACCGAAGGCGACTTGAGTCGTCTGCGCTCGCGCCTGGTGCGCGACGTAACGCTAGCCGAGATCGCGATCGAGCTGGGCCTCGGAGAGCACATGCGGCTCGGCCAGGGGGAAATGAAAAGCGGTGGCTTTTTGCGCGAATCGATTCTGGCTGATGTGCTGGAGGCGATCATTGGCGCCGTGTTTGTCGACGGTGGCTTTGTCAAGGCGCGCGAGGTTGTGCGCGACCTGTTGCTCAAGCGAGAGCGCTCGTTGCCGCATGCCGATCGCCTCAAGGATCCCAAGACCCGTCTGCAGGAATTGCTTCAGGCTCGTGGACATGGTCTGCCTGAGTACGAGGTCGTCAACGAAAGCGGCGCCGATCATGCCAAGCAGTTCGAAGTCGCTTGCCGGGTCGGTTCATTGATGCCAGCCGTGACTGCGACCGCACCTGGCCGGCGCAAGGCGGAGCAGGCTGCCGCCAGGATCATGCACCAGCAACTGCTTGATGCATTCAAGGCCGAGTTCGCTCTCCCCTGGGGCGCGCGCAAGGACAATGACACCAACTGAGAACCCCATGGATTCCAAACATTTCGGTCATGTCGCCCTGCTGGGGCGACCCAATGTGGGCAAGTCGACCCTGCTCAACGCCCTGGTGGGCGAGCACCTTGCCATTGTCACCCACAAACCGCAGACCACCCGCCACCGCATCGTTGGCGTGATCACCGATGAACGTGGCCAGGCCGCGTTTGTGGATACGCCGGGCCTGCACAAGCGTCGCGACCACGCACTCAATCGACGGCTCAACAAGATTGCCGCCGATACCCGCGTTGGCGTGGATGTTCTGGTGATGGTGGTCGATGCCACTCGACTGACCGAAGAGGACGACATGGTCCTGGATCTGGTTGCCCGCCATGAAGGTCCATGCATCCTGGCGTTCAACAAGATCGATCTGCTTGAAAATCGGGTCGACCTGCTGGAGCGCACGGCTGAATTGACTGGTCGGGCAGACTTTTCCGCCGTGGTTTATCTTTCCGCGCTCAAGAACGATGGCATTGGTGATCTGCTCGATGAGGTTTTCAAGAACCTGCCCGAAGGGAAGCCGCAATACCCGGAAGACCTGTTCACTGACCGGTCCGAGCGTTTTCTTGCCGCTGAAATGGTGCGGGAGCAGTTGATGCTCCAGTTGCACCAGGAAATACCGTACGGCCTGACGGTGGTGATCGAAAGTTTCGAACGCCAGGAGCGCCGGATCGAGATTCACGCGCTGATCGTGGTTGCCGAAGAGCGTCACAAGGGCATGGTCATCGGACGTCAGGGTCAGGTGCTCAAGCGCGTGGGAACACGGGCTCGTCACGCGATCGCGGATCTGCTGGGCATGCCGGTGCATCTGGAATTGCATGCCAAGACCCGCTCCGGCTGGATGGATGACGAAGGTTCACTGGACGAGCTGGGCTATGCCCGGTGAGCCGGATCGAAGAGCAGCCGTGCTGGGTGCTTCATCGGCGTGCCTGGCGCGAGTCCAGCCTGCTGCTGGAACTGTTCAGCGAACAATTCGGACGGATTGGTCTGGTTGCCCGCGGCGCTCGCGGCGCACGTTCGGCCTGGCGTGGACTGGCCGAACCATTCGTACCTCTGAGCGCCAGCTGGATGGGGCGCGGTGAACTCGGTACGCTGACTGGCCTGGAGCCGATAGGCCAACAGGCAACCCTGAAAGGCCGTGCGCTCTGGTGCGGTCTCTATGCCAATGAACTGCTTCTCAAGTTGATGGCACGCGACGACGCGGCGCCGACACTGTTTACAGCCTACGGTGTGTTGATCTCCAGTCTTGGGGCCGGGCTGTCGCAAGGGCGTGCGTTGCGTCGCTTTGAGCTGGAATTGCTTGGCGCCCTTGGGGTGGTCCCCGATCTCCATTGCGAGGCTCTGACTGGTCAGCCGATCGAGCCCGAGCGGCTGTATCATGTGCAGCCTGAAACCGGTCTGGTCGCGGTGGCGGCGCCCGGGCGCAATGTCTTCAGTGGCCGGGCGGCCCTGATGCTGACCGGCCAGATCGACGATGATCCGGCCGCCGCGCGCGAGGCCCGGACGCTGACTCGACTGCTGATCGATCATCAGCTCGGTGGCAAGCCCTTGAAAACCAGAGAGCTTTTTGCGCAGGGTCAGCGTGCGGAGCCCACAGGACAACCAGGAGAGTTCGATAATGAATAGACCGCTGCTCGGGGTGAACATCGATCATGTGGCCACCTTGCGTCAGGCCCGCAAGTCGCATTACCCATCGGTGGTCCAGGCGGCGCTGGTCGCGGAACAGGCTGGGGCGGACGCCATTACCATTCACTTGCGAGAAGACCGTCGCCATATCCAGGATCGCGATGTTGAATTGCTGGCCGAGATGATCGGCACACGAATGAACCTGGAAGTGGCAGTGACAGACGAAATGCTCGCTATTGCCGAGAGGGTTTGCCCGGTCGACGTCTGCCTGGTACCTGAAAGACGTGAGGAACTGACCACCGAAGGCGGCCTCGATGTGGTCGGTGGCGAGGATCGGATTCGCGCTGCCTGCCAGCGTCTGGGGAATGTCGGCATTCGGGTCAGCCTGTTCATCGACCCCGAACCGGAGCAGATCCTGGCCGCTGCCCGCTGTGGCGCCCCCGTGGTCGAGTTTCACACCGGCTGCTATGCCGGTGCCAGGGGCAGCGACGTGGGCCTTGAACTCGAACGTCTGGGCCGGGCCGTCAGTCTGGGTTGCCAGCATGGACTGGTGGTCAATGCCGGTCATGGCCTCCATTACCACAACGTGCAGCCAGTCGCCGCCTTGGAAGGTATCAGCGAGCTCAACATCGGCCACGCTATTGTTGCGCGGTCCGTGTTCGTGGGTCTGGATGCGGCGGTGCGCGAAATGAAGCGGCTGATGGAGGGGGCACGAAACTAAGCCCGCCTTGTTTACCAGGTGACCCGTTAGGCTTCCAGTGCTTGCCGGGTGGCATGGGCGATTCGAAGAAAGTTCAAGTAGCTTGAGCCAGGGGAGGAGTCCAGGTCGGAGAGCAGACGCTGGCGCAACACGCGGCAGGACTGGCTGAACAGAATCGCGCCGGCATAGCCGCTGGCACCCGCCCACTGATGAAGGACTGACCCGGCCTCAGCGTACTGGCCTTTCTGCACTAGCCGGTCGAGTGCCGGAAGTCCGGATTCCAGTTCGCTTGCCATCATGGTCTTGAGCTTCCTGGCCAGGTCAGGATCATGGTTGGACGCGGCGAGCGCCCGTTCCGAATCGACCAGGCTGGTCGGGGCGATGTGAAGGTTTTCGGTCTGGTGGCGGGACCGGTTGGGATCGAAAACCGCCTCTATGGAGGCGACCAGATCGGGAATGGAAATTGGCTTGTTGAGGAAGTCATCGAAGCCGGCATTCAGCAACCTGGTCTTTTCTTCGGGACGGGTATCGGCGGTGAGAACAATCATTCGCGCCTCGGCCGAAGGACTGTCGAGATCGCGTATTCTGTTGGCTGTAGCGAGCCCGTCCATCTGCGGCATATGAAGATCAAGCAAGATCACATCGAAACACGCTTCCCGGCAGCATTCGATCGCTTCGGCGCCATTGGCGGCCAGATCGACGCTACGCGCCAGCCGACCCAGACCGGTCTTGAGAAATTCACGATTGATCGCATGGTCGTCGACCACCAGGATGCGCAGGGTCTTGATCAGGGCAGAGGGGCTTGATGCATTCATCACCCTACTATAGCGCCAGCGAGCCTCAGGGTCGTACTTCTGTGCGCAAAACTGCCTGGGCAGGGGTGCTGTTGCTGACTGCAATCCTGGTCATGGCGTCGCGGCCTGCCGTTTCCGCCGAACTGACAATCAACAGTGGCCCGGGCCAGGTTGCCGGAATTCACTGGGACAGGCTGGTGTTGAGCTACCAGCCAGGGTCAGAGCCGTCGACCTGGCAGGCCCGTGCCGAAGGGCTCGTCGGGCCGGATGGGCAAGCCTTGGGGCTGGTTCGCGTGAGCTGTATGAATTCGTCGCGCCCTTTGCTTGATGGTTGCCGGGAAGGCCGGCTGTCCTGGCAATTCGAAGACCTGGCGCTGGAGGCCGATCTGGTTTTCGAAAACCTGGAAGAGAACTGGGCGATCAATCTGGAAGGATCCTCCTGGCGTCTGTCGGCATCCATTCCTGTCGCTCGTCCTGAACAGGCCAGTGCCAGCGCCCTGCTCGAGGCTTTCGATCTTGAGGCCATTCCCGCCTCGCTGCTCGCCCAGGCTGGGCTTCAGGTGCTGCTTGGCGAGGTCACGGGCACCATCGAATATGCACGCGGCCAGTTAAAGGCCGATCTGGCCTTGAGTGGTGGCGGCTTCGACAGTGAGGACGGTCTCCTGGCCGCAGACGGTCTGGCGCTGTCGACGGTCATCGCGATTGATCTGCAGTCAGGTACATCGGCCTTTTCGATTGACCTGACCCAGTTCGGAGGCGAGGTTCTGGCGGGACCGCTCTATCTGCCCGAGCCGGCTGAGCCATTGCGTTTGCGTCTGGATGGCGAGTTGCCTGATGAGCGGACCATCCGCTTTGATCGGTTTGAACTCGACGATCCCGGTGCCCTCGGCCTGACAGGTAGCGCCGCCCTGGCCCACGATGAAGAAGCGGGCTGGTCGCTGGCCGAGGTGAACCTTTCGACGCTTTCGATGCAGCTCCCGGGCGCCTTCGCGCGCTGGGCTGACGGGCCGGCATCGGCTGCCGGATTCGGTGGCCTGGAAACCAGCGGGCGCGTCGATGGAAGTCTGCACTGGCGGGCCGATGGCCCGTTGGCGGTCGATACCAGGCTTGCCAACATTTTTGTTGAAGACCCGGCGGGACGATTCGGCTTTTCCGAAATTGACGGTACGGTGGCCTGGAAGCTGGCTGGTCCCGAGATTGATCTCGGTTGGCAGGGCATGGGGCTCTACGGACTGTCATTTGGCCCTTCCAGCCTGCGCCTGGTCACCGGGCCGGGCGGCGCCAGGCTGGTGGAGCCATTGCGTCTGCCATTGCTGGACGGCGCCTTTGTGATCGATCGACTGGTGTGGAATCCCGATCAGGACGAAGGTCTGGTTCTTGACGCCCGCATCGAGCCCCTCAGCCTGACTGGCCTGACCCGTCAGTTGGAATTGCCCGAATTCGGTGGAACCCTGTCCGGCGAATTTCCGGGTATTGTCTTCGACGACGACAGGCTCAGCTTTACCGGCGGGATCGATATGCAGGCTTTCTCCGGCTCGATCCGGATCGAGAATCTGGACGTCGAGCGTCCATTCGGTCCCTTGCCTGCGCTATCTGCCCAGATCGAGTTTTCCCGCCTGGACCTGCTCGAGTTGACCGGCGCGTTCAACTTCGGCCGCATGGAAGGACAAATGTCAGGCTGGGCACGCGATCTGCGCTTGCTGGATTGGCGTCCCGTGGCCATGGATGCGAGGGTGTTTACCCACGACGATGCCAGGCGGCGGCGCATCAGCCAGCGTGCGGTCGATGATCTCGCCAGCCTCGGCGGCGCCGGCGCCGGGTTGCTGACTGGCACCGTGTTGCGGGTCTTCGATGATTTTCCTTACCGCCGCGCCGGTCTGGCCTGCCGCTTGTCCAACAACATTTGCCATATCGATGGCGTGGCACCGCATGAATCCGGCGGTTTCTATATCGTCCAGGGTCGTGCTCTGCCCAGGCTGGATGTCATCGGTCATCGACGATTGATCGACTGGCCACAGCTGATCAGCCAACTGATGGCAATCACCGAGTAGCGCCAGCCTCACACCAGTACAGGTTGTCGATGGCGTGTCACGGCGCTTCGAGAGCTGCTCGATCAGTCCTGGTCGGACGGGATCGGCTTGACCAGCACCTTGCGGATGCGCTTGTCGACCATGTCGACAATCGTGAGGGTCAGGTCGCCGATGCGCAAGCTGGTTCGACCTTCGGGTATGGACTCGAGCTGTTCGAGGATCAGACCGTTGAGCGTTTTTGCGCCGGTTGTGGGAAGGCGCCATTCCAGGCGTCGATTGAGCATGCGGATGGTTGCCCCACCGTCGACGATGAAAGTGCCATTTTCCTGTTGACGAACGAGTTTTTGCCGTGCACCGCCTTCGGTGGTGTACTCGCCGACAATCTCTTCGAGTATGTCATCAAGCGTGACCAGACCCTGGATGTCACCGTACTCATCGACAACCAGGCCCATGCGCCTCTCGCGCGCCTGGAACTCGAGAAGCTGCTGGGTCAGGGCGGTGCCCTCGGGAATGAAATAGGGCGCCCGTACGGCCTTCAGGAGCGCCTCAGGGTTGAGCCGGTTCTGGGCCAGCTTGGTCAGGATGGTCCGAAAATGCAGCAATCCGACGATGTTGTCCAGATCGCCGCGCCAGACGGGCATTCGGGTGAAAAAGGTCTGGGTCAACGACTGGACGATGGTATCCCATTCGGCGTCCAGGTCAATGCCGACGATATCCTGGCGCGGCACCATCACATCATCGACGGTGCCGTGTTCGAGATCGAGGATATTGATCAGCATCTGCTGGTGATCGAGCGAGATATGGCGCCCGCCTTCCTTGACCAGGGTTCGCAATTCCTCGCGGCTGAGCGCGTCGCTGTGGAGTCCAACCTTGCGCACGCCGAATGGACGAAGCAGGATCGAGGCGATGACATTGATCAGCCAGACAACCGGGTAAAGCACTTTCAGCAGCGGGGTCAGAACATAGCTTGCAGGGTAGGCGATGCGATGGGGATACATCGCGGCCAGGGTCTTGGGGGCCAACTCGGCGAATATCAGGATGACGGCGGTCAGGACGATGGTGGAGACCCAGATGCCGGCATCGCCAAGCAGGCGCAGGGCAATAACCGTTGATATGGATGCGGCGAGAATGTTGACGAGGTTGTTGCCCAGCAGGATCAGGCCGAACATGCGATCCGGCTTGGCGAGCAGATTTTGCGCCAGGCGAGCACCTCGGTGACCGCTTTGAGCCTGGTGCCGCAAGCGATAGCGGTTCAGAGCGACCAGTCCGGTCTCGGAGCTGGAAAAAAACGCCGACAGGACAATCAATACGCCCAGTAAAGCAAACAGCGTGCCCAGGGGGATCTCTTCAACCATCGAACGATGGTTCGATCATGCTCGTGGGCTCGGCGGTCCAGGTTCGCTCGAGAATGATTTCGAGAACCAGTTTGCTGCCAAAATAACCCAGCCCGAGGACAAACATGGCGATCAGCGTCCAGTGGATGGCGCGCCGGCCCCGCCAGCCAAACCACCAGCGCCCGCCCAGCAACAGGCCGAACAATATCCAGGACAGAATCGACAGCACGGTTTTGTGCACCAGGTGCTGGCCCATCAGGTCCTCTACGAACATCAGCCCGGTCAGGAGGCTGAGGCCAAGAATCAGCCAGCCACCAAGGATGAGTCGAAACATCAGTCGCTCGAGCACCGTCAGCGGTGGCAACAGTTCCAGTTGGCGCATTGGACGGGGGTGGCGAAGCAGGTAGTCCTGCGTGGCCAGCAACACGGCGTTGATGGCCGCAATGCTGAGCAGGCTGTAGGCCAGCAGGGAACTGAAGACATGAATTTCAAGCACCGGCGAGAGCTGGGTCAGAACCAATGGTGCGGGCTGGGCCAGCCACTGCAGCCAGACGCACAAGGCGGCACCGGGAAAGGCAATGACTCCGGTTTCGAGCATCGGTGAGGTCAGCGAACTGATCAACAGAACGATGACGATCATCAGCGAGGCCAGCGACAGGGTATTGATGAAGTTGACGTCCCAGCCAAGCGGTGTCGTCATGTAAAGCCAGACGACACAAGCGTGACCGAGCGCGGCGAGCACCGCCAGCGCCGCCCCAAGATGCCGTACTGGCACCCGGGAATGATAGAAGCCATAGGCAAGGCATAGCCCGGCACCGAGATAAGCCATCCCGGTCAACAGGGCGATCAGGGAAACCGCTTGCACGAAAAGCAGCCTGCTTGTTTGGAGGAGGACAGAGCCCCAGTATAATGATTCATTGGCCCAACCCCAAGACAAAGCGCGTTTCTAACAATGTTTGATCAACTAAGCAAGCGATTGACCGGTTCCCTGGATCGCCTCCGCGGTCGCGGGCGGCTGAGCGAGGACAATATCCGCGAGGCCATGCGCGAGGTTCGCGTGGCCTTGCTGGAAGCTGACGTGGCGTTGCCGGTGGTCAAGGACTTCATCGCCGAAACGACGCAGCGTGCGATCGGTCAGGAAGTGATTGGCAGCCTCAAGCCGGGCGAAGCGCTGGTCAAGGTCGTCCACGAGGAGCTCAAGCGCGTCCTCGGCGGCGACCAGGCGCCGCTCAAGCTGGACCAGGCGCCACCGGTCGTGATCCTGCTGGCCGGCCTCCAGGGCGCGGGCAAGACCACGACCGCGGGCAAGCTGGCCCGCCTGATCCGCGAACGGCACAAGAAAAAGGTGCTGCTCGCCAGTTGCGATATCTACCGGCCAGCCGCAATTGACCAGCTTGAAACCCTGGCAGGTCAGGCCGATGCCGCTTTCTTTCGTGCCGAGAGCACCGACAACGCCGTCCGTATCGCCGAGGAATCGCTGGAGCGGGCCAGGCGCAGCTTTGCCGATGTCCTGATACTTGACACTGCTGGCCGGCTGGCGGTCGACGAGGCGATGATGGACGAGATTCGCCGCGTTCACAAGGCCGTGGAGGCGACTGAAGTTCTGTTCGTTGTCGACAGCATGACCGGTCAGGACGCGGCCAACACGGCCCGCGCATTCCATGAGGCCCTGCCACTGACCGGCGTGGTGCTGACCAAGACCGATGGCGACGCCCGGGGCGGCGCTGCCCTGTCGGTGCGCCAGATCACCGGGGCGCCGATCAAGTTTCTTGGTACCGGTGAAAAGCTCGACGGCCTGGAGCCTTTTCATCCTGACCGGCTGGCATCGCGCATCCTCGGCATGGGTGATGTGCTCAGCCTGGTGGAAGAGGTCGAGCGCAAGGTCGACCAGAAACAGGCGCGCAAGCTGGCAGCCAAGGTCGGCAAAGGCTCACGTCGGTTCGGCATGGACGACCTGCGTGATCAACTCCAGCAGATGGAAAGCCTTGGCGGACTCGGCTCATTGATGGGCAAGTTGCCGGGGATGGGGCGTGTGCCGGAAGCAGCCAAGGCACAGATGGATGATCGTCAGACTCGCCGCATGATCGCCATGGTCAATTCGATGACCCCCAATGAAAGGCGCTATCCCGACATCATCAAGGGTTCACGCAAACGGCGCATCGCCGCCGGTTCCGGTGTTCAGATTCAGGATGTCAACCGCTTGATCAAGCAGCACAAGCAAATGCAGAAGATGATGAAGAAGGTCGGCAACAAGAGCTCGATGGCCAAGCTGATGAAACGGTTGCCGGGCGCCGGGGGTGGGGGCGGGTTCCCCGGTATGTAAGAGCAGCGGGGCAGTCACGGCAGATTCAGGGCCTGCTGCCCTGCTACTGTTCGTCCTCGAGCAGACCGCGCTCGTTCAACAGGTGGGCGACATCGGGTTCGCGGCCGCGGAACGCTTCCCAGGATGCCATCGGTTCGCGCGCATTGCCCTGCGCCAGGATTTCGGCTCGGAGTCTTACGGCCAGTTCACGATTCATCAGACCGGCCTGTTCGAAGGCGGCGAAGGCATCGGCAGCAAGCAGTTCTGACCACAGGCGGCGGTAGTCATGGCCGCCGCGGCCACCGGCAAACAGGCTTTCGTAGCCGTTGAAATGGTGCCGAGGCGACAGCAGGGCCGGCAGGTTCATTTCCCGCTTGACGCGCTCCTCCATGGCCTCAAGCCCGATATCATCGTCAGCCTGTAATTGGTGCCAGGCCAGGTCGATTCGGGTGGCGGCGACTTCCTCGAGGGTGCGCAGACCAGACAGTAGCCGTTGGCTTCGTTGCAAGGCCTGGATGCGGGTGTCGTCGATCAGCGCTCCGGTCTCGTAATGAAATGCATACAAGCGCAACACTTCGGGTTTGAGTGCCCAGCGCTGCAGCAGCAAGGCGGGAAACTCGACGAAATCCGCCGGGACCTGCGGACCGGAAAGTGATCGATACCGGACATCGGACAAAAGCGCATGCAGCGCGTGACCGAATTCGTGAAACAGTGTCTGGACCTCGTCGGGTCCGAGCAGGATGGGCCGGCCCGCCGCTGGTGGTGGGAAATTGGTGACGTTCGCAACGACGGCGCCGACGTGATCATCGTCGCTGCGATGCTGGTTGCGATAACTCGACATCCAGGCACCCCCGGCCTTCTCTTCGCGGTGCGGATAATCCAGGTAGAGAACACCAAGGTCAGCGCCTTCGGCATCACGGACTGCGAAGCCCTGGACCTGGGGATCCCATATCGGCAGGTCGCCGCGTTCATGGAACGAGATTCCCCAGAGCCGGTTGGCCAGGGCAAATGCCCCGTCCCGTACTGGCTCGAGCGCAAACCACTCACGAATATCCGATTCGTTCAGGCCGAGTTCCAGCTCATGCAGTCGTTCGGCGTAGTACCACCAATCCCACGGCTGCGGCTGGTCTTCGATGCCATCGGCCGCCATGACCGCCTCGATGGCTTCGAGTTCGTCATCGGCTGTCTTGCGAGCAGCGTCCTGGACCTGGTCCAGCAATTGCGTGAGCCTGTCCGCGGTACCGATGGTGCTGTCGTCGAGCACGAAGTCCAGATGGTGACGGTAGTCGAGCAAGGCGGCCCGCTCGGCACGAAGTCTGACGATCCGTCGGACCAGATCTCCATTGTCGCGGGTTTGCCCGTAACGCATGCCGCGGGCCCGGCGTTGCCAGGCCTGGTAGAGGGTCTTGCGCAGCGCCCGTTCCTCGCTGTGACGAAGAAACGGAAACAGGCTGTGGCTGTTGAGGGTAAACACCCAGCCCTCGGTGTGGCCGCGGTCGATGGCGTCTCGAGCGGCGCGCGCGATGACGGTTTCGGGCAGGCCCGCCAGCCGGTCGGAATCTTCGATATGCAACTCGAAACGCTGGGTCTCATGGTGAAGGTTCGCCCGAAACAGGGTGGCCAGTTCGGCCAGCTCCTGATTGATGGCACCCAGCCGCGACTGATCCTCGGCCGTCAACCCGGCCCCGGCTCCGAGCATGCTGCGACGGGTTTCATCGAGCAGACGTCGCTGCTCCGCCTCAGCCAGGCGATCACGATCTGAAGCCACGGCTTCAACCCGGTCGAACAGGGCGCCGTTCGTGCGTACGAAATCGATGTGGACGGCCAGTCGGCTTGAAAATTGCCGGGCCAGTTCGTGCCACTCCGGCTCCTGGCGTACCTGGATCAGGCCGAACAGGGTGTTGGCGATTCGCGACAGGTCGGCCCCGGCAAGCTCCAGGGCTTCGATGGTGTTACTGAAGCTGGCTGGATCCGGGTGGTCGACAATGGCTTCGACCTGGGCGCGATTGTCGTCAATGGCGGCATCGAGCGCGGGCAGGAAGTGTTCTCGTTCGATGCTGTGAAACGGCGGGGTGGCGAACGGTGTCAGGTAGGTGTCCAGCAGGGGATTGTCCGCCTGTCTTTCGCGCAGGTCCTCGCGCCAGTCGTCTGCTTCAGTCGTTCGCGGTGGTTCTGGTTCAGCTGGTTCCTCGGCGGGCTGGCAGGCGCTGATGGCAAGGATGGCCGGCAGCAGACAAAATGCCAGGATGCGGGAGAGTGAAACCCAATGACGTTGTTTCAGGTTCAATCTTGGTCTATCCATGTGGACTGATGATATCGCATTGTCCCAGGTTGCCTTTGTTGGAAAGGCGGTATCGGGTACTCTGGAGGCCGATCATTTCAAGTTGCGGAGCACCAAGCGCATGAGTATTGACAGTTTGCTGGTTTTTGGCGCCACCGGTACCCAGGGCCACCCGGTCGTGGATGCTGCGCTGGAGGCAGGCTTGCGGGTCCGGGCCGCAACACGCGCTCCCGATGATGCCGCCGAGAAACTTTCTTCGCGGGTCGAGATCGTCGAGGCAGATCTTGCCGATGCGGGTGCTGTCAACGATGCCATGGAGGGTGTGGACGCCGTGTTCTTTCACCTGCCGATCCTGCCGGACGCAGCCATGGCCCCGGCGATCATTGACAACGTGATCAATGCGGCCGAGCAGGCCGGCATAAAGCGTCTGATTTTCACCACCGGCGGCTACTGTGGTGACGACATGCCTGCTGGAGATTTTGTCAGCGGCATGCGCATGGTCAGCCAGGCATTTCTGAACAGCCGGGTCGATACCGTCGTCCTTCGTCCGACCCTGTATCTGGCCAACCTGGTCTGGCCCCACATCATTCGGGAGATCCGTGACTATGGGCGTCTGAGTTACCCGCCGCTCAGCACAAGGCGTCGTTTGAACTGGACCTCGACCGAAGATCAAGGTCAGATCGCCGTGGCCTGCTTGACGGCCGACGTGGTCGGCGAGGTGGTCGACATCGCCAGCCCCGAGCCGTTGACCGGCCCGGAGCTGTGCCGCCTGCTGGCGAGTGTTTACGGACGCGAAGTGCACTTTGCGCCGCAGTCCATCGACGACTTTGCCGATACCCTGAGTCACATGTCAGGCAGTGCCCAGGTCGGGCGCGCATTGTCGGCACTGTATGCGGGCATCGACCAGTTGCCGGGAGATGGTCCGCTGGTGGATACCGATCGTCTCGAACAGCGGCTGGGTATCAGGCTGACACCGGTCAGCGAGTGGGTGGATGAGCGCCTTGGCGCGCTGCTCGAACTCTACGGGTAGCGTTGCAGGCACTCAGGACACGACAATAACGGGGCACCTGGCGTGGCGGACGACCTTGTCACTGACGCTACCCAGCAAGAGCGCCTGGATACGGCTTTGTCCGCGTCGTCCCATGATCAGCATGGGCCGGTCGCATTCGTCGAGGTAGCGCAACAAGGCCTCTGCTGGATCGCCGCCCAGGAGTACCGGCTCGATCTCGACCTGGCGTTCGCCGACACGCGACAGCGTCTGGTCAAGCAGGCGAGCGCCCAGTTCGTACTCGGGCATCCCGTCGGCGGCCTGCTCGATCCTGGCCAGATCCACCTGGCGCACGCCGGAGACATGCAGGTCGCGGCCGGCCGCCACGTGAACCAGCCTGACAGGTAATCTCAACGCCTCGGCCATCGCCAGACCATAGTCCACGGCTCGCCCGGCATTGCCGGCCTCGTCGACGGCGATTACCACGGAAGTTCGCAGAAAGTCCATAATCACCCCACGTTAAATCACCCCACGGTTTCGAACCACCTTATCAACTGAAGCGGCCTGTCGCCTTGCGCAGGATCAAAATGCCGCGATCAGATTGGCCCCGATCCAGGCTCGCACGAAGGCTGCCGGCTACCGGCCGGGTGATTGGCTACGTTACAATGTGCGGCTTTGTTTTTCTTCATTTTCACCAAGGACCCAAACCATGAGTGGCGAGATTGACATTCGAGCGGCCCAGCGCCCCGAAGCTGATTCCCTGTTGCAGCAGATTGCCGACTACGTCTGCGATACCGAGATTGAATCCGGAGAAGCCTGGAAGACTGCTCATTACTGCCTGAAGGACTCTCTGGCCTGTGGTCTGCTGGCTCTGAGGTTTCCCGAGTGCGTCAAGTTGCTCGGACCAGTCGTTCCGGGACTCTCGCTGGAAAATGGTGCCCGTGTGCCCGGCACCTCCCATCGCCTCGATCCGGTGCAGGCGGCCTTCAATATCGGGGTTCTGGTCCGCTATCTCGATTTCAATGACACCTGGCTGGCGGCCGAGTGGGGTCATCCGTCCGACAACCTGGGCGCCATTCTGGCAGTGGCCGACTACGTGTCACGCACCAACCGCGCCGCCGGTCGTGAAGAACTGAGCGTGGCCGATGTACTGCAAGCCATGATCAAGGCGCACGAAATCCAGGGCGTGCTGGCGCTGAAGAACTCGTTCAACCGGGTCGGTCTGGATCACGTCCTCCTGGTGCGCGTGGCTTCCACGGCCGTCATCACTCATATGCTGGGTGGCACGCGAGATGATGTCATCAACGCACTCAGCCAGGCCTGGATCGATGGCGGCGCGCTTCGCACCTATCGGCATGCTCCCAATACCGGCCCGCGCAAGAGTTGGGCGGCAGGGGACGCCTGTCGCCGGGCGGTTCAACTGGCCTTGTTGACCATGAAGGGCGAGATCGGCTATCCGTCGGCGCTGACGGCCAAGGGCTGGGGCTTCCAGGACGTGCTGTTCAAGGGCCAGGAACTGGTGCTGGAGCGCGGGCTGGAAAGCTACGTGATGGAAAATATTCTGTTCAAGATCGCCTTCCCGGCCGAGTTTCACGCCCAGACCGCGGTCGAATGCGCGCTGAAGCTGCACGGCGAGGTCAGGGATCGCCTGGATCAGATCGAACGCATCGAACTGGAAACCCAGGAAGCGGCGGTTCGGATCATCGACAAGACCGGCCCGCTCGACAACTATGCCGATCGCGATCATTGCCTGCAGTACATGGTGGCCATTCCCCTGATCTTCGGCGAGTTGACTGCCGATTCCTACGCAGATGGCGTGGCTGCGGACCCGCGCATCGATGCGCTCCGCTCGACCATGACCGTCAAGGAAAATCCGCGGTTCACCGAAGAGTATTTCGACGCCGACAAGCGGGCCATCGGCAACTCGATCCAGGTCTTTTTCAAGGACGGCTCCAGCACCGACAAGGTATCGATCGACTACCCGGTTGGTCATCGCCGCCGCCGCGCCGAAGGTATCCCGCTGCTGGAAGATAAATTCGAGCGCGCTGTTCGCGGCCAACTGTCCGCCCGCCAGGCCGCCGCAATCATCGAAAGCTGTGCAGATGCCGAGTCACTGGCTCGCCTGAGCGTGCCGGATTTCACCCGATTGTGGGCGCTGGAGTGATGCCGGTTGTTCGCCTGAGGCATGAAATTCAGCCGGTCAGGGAAATGAGCAGAATCGTGTCGGGAGACCTATAATGGGCAATCAGTGTTCAGGATTTGTCAGGTAAGCCATGTCAGACGACGACAAGGACCCATTCGAAACATTCTCGTCACACACCCTCAAGCGGGCCGAAGAGATGTGCTCCGGGCTCAGCTCGGGGCTATCGCTCGACCGACGGGGCCAGTCGAGCTTCTACCAGGGAGCGATCACCGATCTTGATGACACTCGTCGACGCACCATTCCGGTGACTGTTGTCGAGACCGAGGGTCGATCCTGGTTTACGCTGATCATGGGCGAGGCCTTGAGCTCCTGCAAAAATGCATTGCTGGTCTATCGTACGCCGCCGTCGAAAGACATGAAATACGTCGGTCGCCACGAAGCCGCCGAGCCCGGCAAACGTGGCGAAGATGACCGCGGTCGCTTCGTCACCCGATTCGAAATCCTGCGCGACGCCAGCAAGGGCTAAAGATAAAAAGACTGAACTCAAGGGCTAAAGTCAGAAGCCTGAATTCAAAAGATTGAACCACAGAGAGCACAGAGGACACAGAGAAAACAAGAATTACTGCTCTGTGAACTCTGTGCCCTCTGTGGTTCAATCTTTTTTCCGCGACAGCGAGCCTGGTACGGACCTGGCCCCTTTGGGAGCAAATCACAAAAGATGGTCGAATGTAACGCATGATAGGGAAAGCCTTTTTCATTTGAGGCAGAATAAGGGGGCACTTGTGGGAAAAATGTTGGAGTTCACCATGTCAAACAACCAAATCGTACTTTGCTTGAAAGTCCTGTCTGCAGCAGCATTGCTGGCTGTCATGACTGCCTGCGCAACGCCGGCCCAGGTCACCGAGGCCCAGACCGAGACCCGGCAGATAGCCCAGTCAGCTCAGTCGGCCGCGGATGAGGCGAACCGGGCTGCCAGTGAGGCCATGCAGGTTGCGCGTGAGGCGATCGAGATCGCCCGGGCCGCACAGCAGTCGGCCGATACGGCACAACGTTGCTGCACCGATCTGGAGCAACGCCTGGATCAGGCCATGGAACGGCTACAGGCGAAGTAAGGCCCTACCGCGCTGACGCGGTAATCACGGCCGGAATACCGTCGGCTGCACTGGCAGCCGAAGCGACCCGTTCAGGGTCGATCGGTTGGCTGTGCGCATGGTTTGCAATCCAGGCATCAATCCTGTCCATGACCATGCCCGGGTCAGGCGCTTCGCCATCGGCACCGGCGTGGACCTCCAGGTAGAGCAGGCCATCCCGATAACCCAGCTTGATCGCCTGGTCGACAAAATGCACGGGTGTCCCCAGGGGCACAGTCTCGACCAGCCCCTTGATATGTTCAGGGTAGAGTCGTACGCACCCCTGGCTTACGCGCATGCCCACACCGTCGGGCCGATTGGTGCCATGAATCAGGTAACCGGGCATGTCCAGCACGAGGACATGCTCTCCGAGTGGATTGTCCGGGCCGGGCGGGATCACCGACGCCAGCGGAATACCACGTGAGGCGTAGTCGGCGCGGACACCCTCGGTCGGATACCATGCCGGCCGATCCAGTTTCGTGACGACGCGGGTCTGGCCGCTGGCCGGGGTGGCACGCCCGTCGCGTCCGATGCCAATCGGGTGGGTCAGAACCCTTGGCTGGCCGCTGTCAGGATCGTCGAAATAGTAGTAGAGGCGTTTTTCGGCGCGGTTGATCACGATTCCATCGCGCGGACCGGCGGGCAGTACGTGCAGGGAAGGGATCAACACTCGCGTACCCTCGCCGGGGACCCAGATATCGACCTCGGGATTGGCCCGCCGGATCTCGCGGTGGCCCATGTTTTGCCAGCGGGCGATATCCATCAGCGTATCGCTGCGCCGGGCGTACTCGTACTGGAGTTCTCCGATGACCTGCGTGTCCGGCCCATCGACCACGTGGCCTGTGGGCCACGGGACAGCCGCGGACAGGCTCAACATCAGGGTCAGTGCAATCGTGTAAGGGATCATGAGGTGATTGTGTGACCGATGCTCTGGCCGTAAGTTCTAATGCAGGACAGACCCCAGCCATGGTAGTTTGTAGTCGGCGGACTGGTTTGTAACCTGGTTGATGGTGGAGGCTTGACATGAACAGCACCCGAATGTCTTCGATCCTGATCGTTCTGCTCGCGTTCCTGTTGCCCGGTTGCGAGGGGGAAGTCGAGCCGATACCGGTGCCCGGCGAAGACGGCACCATCTTCGATGTCCAGGACGTCGGGGCGCGTGGATTGACCTTCCATGGTCAGTCGACTCTGCTGGAAAATCAGATGGTTTTCCCCGAAACGGTCGTCCAGCTTTCCGGCACCTCACTGGCGCTGGACAGCGGCCCGAGATCCCTGGCGCAATTCCATAATCCGCCACTGGAATACCGTGGCGACGTGCCGATGATGACGATTCGCTTCATGGGGCTGGCCGTATCGGCTGTGCCCGGCGAGATGACACTCGACCTGGTCGAATTTTCCGCTGACATGCTCGATAGCGATGCCCGGCCGGTCGATCCGGTTTCCGCCGTAGAACTGCGCGCCGCGCTGGAAGAAAACGGTATTGTTTTACCGGAGATCCGGCCCGACGATTCAAACGAGATACGGGTGCAGATCAATGTCAGCGACCAGCATTACCGGTCAATCGAGATCACCTCGGACGCCGGCTTCTTCAACAGTTTTTACGGCCAGCGTCCCGATATCGACCCGGAACCCGTGGCGCCCCTCCGGCGGTGAGGGCCGGATACCAGCCAGCGGTCCCAAGTCAGGTCATGCCGTGTGACGCGGTTGACGATGGGCTGATCTTCCATTCCCCGGGTCAAGCCGAAGAGCTGTCGAATCCACTATACTCTGGCCCGGTTCCTCACACATTTGCCTCCATGCGCCTTTGTCTGATCAGTCTGCTGTCCCTGCTTGCACTGCTGCTCCTGCTGCCGGCCCATGCAGCGCCCGAGCCGGGCTTCACTGCCGACTACTCGCGCTTCGAAAACCACTTCCGCCAGATCCTCGAGCAGGAAGCCGTGCCAGGTGGCGCCTATGCCATCATTCGAGACGGGCGAATCGTACAGGCCGGCACTTTCGGCGTTCGCGCCGCCGGCGAAGAGCTACCAGTCACCGTTGATACGGTTTTCCGCATCGCTTCGGTGTCGAAAACCTTCGCCGCCCAGCTGACCGGTATGCTGGTCCACGAAGGTCACTTGAGCTGGGAGGATGGCATCACCGGTTTCCTGCCTGATTTTCAGCTCGGACAGCCCGAGCAGGCCCGGCAGTTGCAGATCCACCATCTACTGGGCCAGTCGACCGGGATCGTGCCCAACGCCTATGACAACCTGCTCAATGCCAGCCAGTCGCTGGAGCAGATCGTGCCGCGTTTTCGGGAGATCGAGCCGATGTGCCAGCCCGGGCGCTGCTACACCTATCAGAATGTCCTGTTTTCACTGGTCGGCGCGGCCATCGAGCAGCGTACCGAGCGTTCCTATGACGACCTGGTCAACGAGCGTCTGTTCCAGCCCCTGGAAATGCGCGATGCCTCGACCGGCATGGCCGGCTACCTGGCGGCGGAAAACCGGGCCGTGCCCCACGTAAAGCGTCGCTTGAGCTGGCGTCCGACCCAGGTCAACGAGAATTACTATCGGGTGTCACCGGCTGCGGGCGTCAACGCCAGCGCCATCGACCTAAGTCACTGGCTGATCGCCCAGATGGGACACCACCCCGATATCGTGACACCGGCCCTGGTCGAAGAAATCACCGAAAAACGGATTCGGACCACGCGCGACCTTCGTCGACGTGGCTGGCGAGACTTCCTGACCGACGCCCATTACGGCCTGGGGTGGCGGGTCTATACGGCTGGTGATGACGACATCTACCTGCATAGCGGCTGGGTCGAAGGCTTCGTGGCCGAAATCGGGTACTCCAGGAGTCGCCAGACCGGCCTGGTCGTCCTGCTCAACGCAGAGTCTTCTGCCCTGAACCAGATCACCACATCGTTCTGGCGCCAGACCCTGGCCGAGCCCCGACCGGTCATGGTGCTCGAACCGCCAGAGCCCGCTGCCGATCTCGGCGGCGTGTCGGCTGCAAACGAGTAATAGCCGCCAGCATGGATCGAGTCGTCCCGCCTCCTACCACGAGGCCGCTGACGCCTCTATCGTGCGCATGGACGACGACACCGTGTCTCAGTCATCCAGGCTGCGAATGAAGGCGATCACGTCTTCCAGGCTATCGCCTTCCAGCGCGTGACCCCAGGCTCCCATCATTGGCGACATACCGACAGCCGGGCCACCATCGCGAATGATGGTGCGCAGGTGATCGTCATCGACTGACGCCTGCCATTCCGGGGAGGACATGTCTGCAGGTTGCGGCTGCATCGCGGCTGAAGCAGGGCCATCGGCCTCGCCTGACACGCCATGGCAGGAAGCACACAATTGTCGAAATGTTGCTTCACCGGCCACGGGATCAGCAGCCTGGCTGGTAGCGGCCAGGCCGAGGGCCAGGTGTGCAGTGAAAAACAAGACGCAGATTCTCATGCTGATTCCTCCGGGAGTGCTCGCAGCCAGTGATCATGATAGCGGGCTCTGTAACGAGCGTACTTGATGCAGGCTAAGCTCGCCAGGCTCAAACCGGACTGTTACGGCTGAATGGACAGGCCTGGTGGTATGCTTTGGTCACTGTCAACGTCATCCACCACAGGAGGCACGCCATGCGTCATTTGATGAAAGGGAGCTTGATCGTTTCGATCGGGTTGCTCACCTTGTGGTGCTCAGAGCCATCGGCGGCCGAAACGACGGCCTACGTCGAGACAGCGGTGGT
>JBLRWT010000002.1:0-27044 GCA_047921095.1 Wenzhouxiangella sp.
AACTGACGGCGGTGCGGCGGGCGTTTTCGTCTGGCATTACTGCAGAAACGCATCAATGCAGGAGGCCGAGTCAGGTGAGGGGCAGGTCCCATGCTTCCAGCCCGCCCTTGAGACATTTCACGCCCGAAATCTCTGGGGCCAGCAATTCGGCTGCACGCCGGGCCCTTGTGCCCGATCGGCAATAGATCACGACATGATCCGTGTCGGGAAGATTCGTTGCACTGTCCGGGTCGAGTTGCGACAAGGGCAGGCTGATCGCCCCGGGTATATGACCGGCGGCGAATTCATCCGGTTCGCGAACATCGATCAGAAGCACTTGCTGCAGCCGCTGCACGGAAGCCGGATCCAGTTCCTCGATTACCGCTTGCAGCGGTTCCAGCCGGATCCGGTCGGGAGGCTGGCTGCACACCGGACAATCCGGGCGCTTGCGAACTTCGAGCCGGCGCAATGTCATGTCGCGAGCATCGATCCACATGATACGTCCGACAAGCCCGTCCAGCTTGCCGCCGACCAGCCACTTGATCGCCTCCGTGGCCTGGATGCACCCGGCCATGCCCACCAGCGGCCCGAGCACGCCGGCCTCGGCGCAGTTCGGGACCCAGCCGGTGGGGGGTTGCGGGAACAGGCAGCGCAGACAAGGCCCGCGCCCGGCGTCGAAAACACCGACCGTGGCTTCCATGCCGGTGGCACTGGCGTAGACCAGCGGAATACCTGACTTGACTGTTGCATCCCCACACAGGAACTTGGTCGGGTAGTTGTCGCTGCCGTCGATCACCATGTCATGGGCAGCGAACAGGGATTCGACGTTGTCGTGATCCAGTCTTTCGCAAACCGCCTCGATCGCGATGTCGGGATTGAGGTCGGCGAGCCGGCGTGCCGCGACCGTTGCCTTGGGTCGGCCCAGATCGGATTCGCCGAACAGCACCTGGCGCTGCAGATTGGAACGATCCACCGTGTCGTGATCGACGATCGTGAGCGAGCCGACGCCGGCGCCGGCAAGATAGGGCAGGCTGGCGCAACCGAGACCGCCGGCGCCTACGCACAGAACCCGGGCCGCACCCAGTCTTGCCTGTCCTTCGGGGCCGATCTCGGGGACCAGCGCCTGGCGCGCATAGCGGGCGCTCGAATTGGCCGCGTCCCGGGGCATCAGGGTCTGTAGCGCATGGTGTCAGCCATGGCTGCAAAGCGCGTGGCCCTGCACCCACTCGCTATCGCCGTCTGTGTAGTGTTCCTGTTTCCAGATCGGCGCGCGATGCTTCATTTCCTCGACCAGGTGGCGGCATGCCTTGAACGCTTCGTCGCGATGGCGGGAACTGGCCGCTGCCACCACGCTTGCCTCACCGACGTCCAGGCGGCCGTGCCTGTGCACCAGCCAGAGCCTGATCTCGCTGCCCCATCTTGCCGCCGTTTCCTCGGCAAGCTCGCGAAAGACGTTGCGGCACAAAGTTTCGTGCAGGTCGTAGCTCACGCCCAGCACCGACTTGCCCTGATTGATGTCGCGCACCCTTCCGATGAACAGGTCCGCGGCCCCATGACCCGGCGCGGAACAGAATTCCAGTGCAGCGGCAGTATCCAGGGGCTGGTCGGTGGTGGCCACATGGATGCGGTCGCGCATCTCGCTCATCCTCCGCACACCGGGGGCAACAGTGCGAGATCCGCGTCGGCCGGCACGGTTTCGTCCTCGTCGAGTACCCGTGTATCGGTGGCAAATGCCGAGGCCTTCAGCAGGCTCAATGCATTGGCATCGTCATCGAATACGCGGGCGATGTGTTTTCTCAGGTCGGCAACCGTGGATGCATCATCCAGTTCCAGGGCGAGCGTGGACTCGGGGCGAAACTGGCGAAAGCCTCCAAACAGCCGGATCTGTAACTCTCGCGTCCCGGGCGCAATGCTGGCGTCATTCATTGGCTGGTCTTCCTTCAGGTTCGGTTGAATCGGCATCGAAAAAATCTGCCGGCAATGGCGGCAGGCCGTCCGGATGTATCCAGCGGCCGGATTTTCCGCCTTCCTTGAGCAACAGTCGCACCTCGTCTATGGCCAGGCCCGCTTCGACCTGCTTGGCCAGGTCCCAGATCGTCAGCAACGCGGTCTGCACGCCGGCCAGCGCCTCCATCTCGACTCCGGTGCGCGCCGATGTTGCCGCCTGGCAGAACGCGACGACTGCCTCGGAAGCCGGATCGAGCTGGAACGCCACGACGACGTGATCAAGCCCCAACGGGTGGCACAGCGGTATGAGGTCGGCGGTCTTCTTGGCCGCGAGAATGCCAGCGGTCTCGGCCAGTACCAGCGGGTCACCCTTGGGCAGGCTGCGGTCGCGCACCATTGGGTATGCCACCGGCCCCAACCGGATGCGCCCGGTGGCAATCGCGCGACGGCGGGTGATGTTCTTGGCGCCGACGTCGATCATCCTGTATTGGTGACTCGACGGCTTGACGGTTTGGGTCACTTCAGCCCCCGGTATAGGCCAGGTGCGGCGTATCGCCGAAATCCCCCTGGTGCAGGAAGTGTGAAACCTTCTTGCCCAGAAGCGTAGTCAGCAGGCACGCCTTGAGCAGTTCACGGTCCTCGTCGCGCTGCAGGAACGGCCTCAAATCCTGGCTGCCGTGGCCGAACAGGCAAAGCCGCAAGCCGCCGCGCGCGGTGACTCGCAACCGGTTGCAGGTATCGCAAAACCCGGGAGCGTAGGGCGCAATCAGCCCGATGCGGCCGGCATGTTCCGGGTGGCTGTATTCCACCGCGGGACCGTCCACCGGCCCACGGTCGACGGGCTGCCAGCCCTCGTCTTCGAGCTTGCGGCGCACTACGTCGCCGCTGACATGCCGCTTTTCGAAATAATCCTGGTTGTCGCCGGTCTGCATCAGTTCGATG
Source organism: Wenzhouxiangella sp. (assembly GCA_047921095.1). Lineage (GTDB taxonomy): Bacteria > Pseudomonadota > Gammaproteobacteria > Xanthomonadales > Wenzhouxiangellaceae > Wenzhouxiangella. The sequence goes on from JBLRWT010000002.1 coordinate 2,869, forward strand.
AAACGCAACGCAATCGGCCGGTTGCGCACGTATTCAAAGAAATCGGGCAGCTCATGATCGTTGAGCCCCTTGAGCAACACCGTATTGAGCTTGATCGACGAGAACCCCGTCTCCAGACAGGTATCGATGCTTTCGAACACCTTCTCGAAGCGGCGGTCGCCGGTAATTTGCTCGAAGCGGCTGGATTCCAGGCTGTCAATGCTGATGTTGATGGCATCGACGCCGGCGGCCTTGAGATCCGCGGCAGTCTCGCGCAGCCTGTAACCATTGGTGGTCATGGCCAGTTTCTCCACGCCCGGGGTTTCGCGCACGGTGCGGACGATATCCATGAAATCCTTCCGCACCATGGGTTCGCCGCCGGTCAGTCGCACCTTTGTTGTGCCCAGCTCGGCGAAGCCGGCAACCAGCCGGCGGATCTCGTCGACGCTCATGAAACCGGTGGGTTTGCCCTGGTAACCGTTGGGCAGGCAGTATTCGCAACGGAAGTTGCAGACGTCGGTCACCGACAAGCGCAAATATGCAAACCGACGGCCAAAGCCGTCCTCAAGCATGGTCAATGTGGCCTCCTTTACGAACACGGTAGGTGGTGCGGTTTCCCGTCTCCACCCGGCTCGGCGGGGGTCCCCGTCGGGCGGCGCCAGCACCATGGTATTTGGCCACTTTAGGCAGCAGGCGCTCGGAGTGCGCTGTTTGTATGTTGATGCATACGATAACCCGAACGAATCGCTTTTGCTACGACACCGGGTATAAATCGATCTGCGATCAGCCATGCACGATGGCGCCGGGCTGAAATTCCGGCCCCGGCAGGGTCGAGGTCGGCTTGGCAAGCCTGCTCCTTACTGTCGCCGGTCGGGAACGAACAGGACTTGGCCCGCCACGCGGAACCGTGCGATCGCCTCCTGGCCGGCTTTGGAGACCAGCCAGTCGATGAACTTCTGCGCGGCCTCGTGGCGGACATCGGGACAGTGCTCTGGATTGACCGCGATCACGCTATACGGGTTGAAAAGAGCCGGGTCGCCTTCGACCAGCAGTTCCAGGTTACCGCGATTGCCGAAGCTCAGCCAGGTGCCCCGGTCGACAAGCAGATAGGCATCCATCGCGCGCGCCATGTTCAGGGTCTGACCCATGCCGGCACCCGATTCCAGGTACCAGGAGGCTGCATGATTTGAAGGGTCCAGACCACTTTCACGCCACAGTGCAAGTTCCTTGGTATGGGTGCCGCTGCGGTCGCCGCGCGAGACGAACTTCGCACCTTGCGCGCCCGTGGCTGCAATCTCTGCAAGCGCAGCGGCGGCTGACTCGGCGCCGCGGATATCCGCCGGATCATTGGCCGGTCCGACCAGCACGAAGTCATTGTGCATCAGTGCGACGCGCTCGATGCCGTAACCCTGTTCGACAAATTCCCGTTCCGCTGCGGGCGCATGCACCAGCACTACATCGGCGTCGCAGCGTTTGCCATAGGCCAGGGCGGCACCGGTACCCAGCGCGACCACGCGGGCCTCTATTCCCGTGGCTGTATTGAATTCGGGCAGCAGGTGATCGAACAGGCCGGAGTTCTGGGTTGATGTCGTCGAAGCCACGATGATGAAATTCTTTTCCTCGGCGCTTGATGCGTATGCCGAAAACGCAAAAACGATTGCAAGAATCCGGATTACTGCAATTTCCGGGGTGCTTGTATGCTTCGTATTCATAGAACGAGCCTGCCCTCTAGAAAATCCCGCGCCTGGATGCTGGCCGGGTCGCTGAAGAATATCTCGGCCGGTGCGTGCTCACGCAGTCGGCCGTCGGCCATGAATAGCACTTCATCGGCAAGTCGTCGCGCCTGGCCGAGATCATGGGTGCTGAGAATGACGCGCGTGTTGCCGGCATGAATGTGGCGGATCAATTGTTCCACCCGAGCCGTGCTGTGCGGATCGAGGTTGGCGCATGGTTCGTCCAGCAACAACACCCTGGGTTGCTGCGACCAGGCCCTGACGATCGCCAGGCGCCGGGTCTCGCCACCCGAAAGGCGCGTCGCCGGCTGATTGGCCAGGGCCAGCAGGCCGGCCTGGTCCAGGGCGTTCTCGGCACTTTTGCGGCGTCCGCGGGCCGGCAGCCCGGTTCGCGCCAGGGCGAACTCGACGTTGGCCAGCACCGATCTGCGCAGCATTACCGGTTTCTGCAACACCATGCCCAGGGCTGGACGCACCCTGTGCGGTGGGTGCCCGTTCCATTCGATCCTGCCTGAGTCCGGTTGCAGCAGCCCCATCAACAGGCGCAGCAAAAGACTCTTGCCGGCACCGTTCGGTCCCAGCAGGACGCTGACCCTGTCGGCTTCGAGCCGGAAGTCGACATCCTGGAGCAGCAGCCTGCCGCTACGGCTAAAACCCAGTCTCTCGACACGCAGCGGCAGCAGGTCGGGCAGCAACGGTGAACCGGGATCAGGCATGACGTTGCGCCGCGGCATGCTGCAGTATCCCGGCCAGCAGATTGATCGAGATCGCGATGGCCAGCAGCACCAGGCCCAGCGCCATGGCCAGGGCCAGGTTGCCCTTGCTGGTTTCCAGCGCGATGGTGGTGGTCATTACGCGGGTGACGCCCTTGATGTTGCCGCCGACGATGATCACCGCGCCGACCTCGGCGATGGCGCGACCGAACCCGGCCAGCACGGCGGTGGTCAGCGAGAGCCAGGCATCGCGCAGGAGCGTCGTCACCATGGCGAGCTGCCCCGTGTTGAGCACCTGGAGTTGCTCACGATGGGTGTGATCAAGATCGGAAATTGTCTGCCGGGTCAGCGCCGCGATCAGGGGCGTGATCAACAGGCATTGCGCGATCACCATTGCCTGGGGCGTGAACAGCAGGCCGAGTTCACCCAGCGGTCCGGCGCGTGAAAGCATGAGGTAGACGCCAAGACCCACGACCACGGGCGGCAGTCCCATCATGGCGTTGAGCACCGCGGTGATAACCGAACGCCCTGGAAAGCGGTACACCGCAACCGCGGCGCCCAGCGGCAGCCCAATCAGCGCGGCCAGCAGCGTCGCGGCAAGACTGACCTTGAGCGAAAGCCCTATGATTGCAAGCAGTTCCGGCTCCAGCGTGATCAGGAGATCGAGCGCAATCGCCGGTGCTTGACGAAACTCATCCATTGGCAATATCTGCGTTCAAGGGCTGCGAGTATAAAGCGTGGACTGGCGTTACTCCTCCAATCATGTTACTTACGGTTGCATTAGCAAGGGTCTGATGCCCTGACCGGTAGATCCCCGGCGATCGGGCGTAGAATTGATCTGCAAGCAAATCCATCGTCAGGAAACCCTGCATGCCGCATACCACGCCAGACAGCAAGACACCGCAGCCGCTGAGGATAGCGGTGCTTACCATTTCCGATTCCCGCGATTTTTCCAGCGACCGTTCCGGTGATGCGCTGCGTGACGGCCTGGAAGCAGCCGGGCATGTTCTTGCGGACCGCGAACTGGTGCCCGACGACATGTTTCAAATCAGGGCCGTTGTCTCGCGCTGGATTGCGGACCCGGATATCGATTGCATCCTGACCACCGGGGGAACCGGGGTCACGGGCCGCGACGGAACGCCCGAGGCCATCTGCCCTTTGCTGGTTCGCAGCATCGACGGCTTCGGAGAATTGTTCAGGCATTATTCGCTGGAAGAGATCGGGCCATCGACCATCCAGTCGCGGGCCTTCGCCGGCGTGTCCAATGCCACGCTGGTGTTCGGTCTCCCGGGGTCGACCGGCGCCTGCCGAACCGCATGGAACCGGATCCTGCAACCCCAGTTGGATGTGCGTACCCGTCCGTGCAATTTCGCCACATTGATTCCGCGCCTGAACGATGATCAGGGCTGACATCGGTCCCGGAATAGGATCCGAACCCGGGCTTCAATTTTCACAGGAGCAACATCATGAATGAAGAAAAACTGAACCTCAGCTTGCGCAAGTTTCTCAAGCAGGTCGGCGTGACCTCGCAACGCGAGATTGAAAAAGCCGTGCGCGATGCGGCAGAGCAGGGCAAGCTGCCAGCCGGCGGGTTGGACGTCTCGGTGCGGCTGGAATGCCCGGCGCTGGGCATGAGTCATGAAATCGACGGCCGGCTCGAAACCGACTGAAAGCTGAACCGGGCGGACTGAGGCTCAGTCGCCGTTCCAGATCGGCTGGGCAAACGGTTCCACCGTGACCCGAGTGCCGGCCTCGACATCGCCCTGGTCCGGTGCAAGGTTGATCAGGCAGTTGGCCTGGCTCATGGAGCGCAGCACGCCCGAACCCTGGTGGCCGAACGGTTCGACCACCAGGCCGTCGTCGCCCGGGACAAGCCGTCCGCGCTGGAATTCGCGCCGGCCGGCCTTCTTGCGTATGGCCTGCCGGGTCGGCACTTCGAATGCCAGCGCGGGCGCGGGGCGGGCGCCGGCCAGCTTGACCAGCGCCGGGCGTACGAGCTGGATGAAGGTGACCATGGCCGATACAGGGTTGCCGGGCAGGCCGAAGAAAAGCGCCTTTCCCAAGCGACCGAAAGCCAGTGGACGGCCCGGTTTCATGGCTACTTGCCAGAAACCCACGCTGCCGACTTTTTCCAGCGCTTCGAGCACGTAGTCGGCCGCGCCCACGGACACACCGCCGGTGGTCAAAACCGCATCGAACTGCGAGGCACCCTGCAGCGCGTCGTCCAGGGCTTCGGGAACGTCCGGGACGATGCCGAGATCGTGGATCTCGACGCCGAGCTCCGACAGCAGCCCGAACAGCGTATGCCGGTTGGAGTCATGGATCTTGCCCGGCGGCAGGGGGTGTCCCACGGGCACGATTTCATCGCCGGTGGAGAAGAACGCCACACGCGCCCGCGCCAGCACCTCGACCTCGGCGGCGCCCACAGAGGCCAGTACGCCCAGGTCGGCGCTGCCGATTTGGCGCCCGGGTTCGAACACCGTCTGGCCGCGCTTGACGTCTTCGCCCGCGGCGCGCACGTTGGCGCCGGTCTTGCAGGCTTCGGTGAAGCGCACCATGTCGTCTTCGCGCTCGGTTCGTTCCTGCATCACCACCGAGTCCACCCCGGCCGGCAATACCGCACCGGTCATGATTCGCACGCACTCGCCGGGCGCGACTTTTCCGTCGAAGGGGTGGCCGGCGAAACTCTCGCCGACTTCGCGCAGCCGCGTGCCGGGCTCTCCCAGGTCGGCGGCGCGCACGGCATAGCCGTCCATCGCCGAGTTGGTGTGGTTGGGTACGTCGATTGCCGCGCTGACCGGCTCGGCCAGAACGCGTCCCAGCGAATCGCGCAGGTTCAGTCGTTCGCGGCCGGTGACTGCTTCGACCTGCTCGAGAATGCGCGCGCGTGCCTGTTCCAGCGGCAACGCCGGACCGTCGTGGCCGCAACCGCCGCCGGCCTTGAGTGCGGACTGGTTCATGGTGTCTCCGTGCTGAGCATGGTCGCCAGCGCATCGCGCTGGTCAGGCGTATTGATGTTGAGAAATGCCTCGGGGGTGTCGTCGAATGCGACCTGGACGAAGTTACGGCTGGCGTACCAGCGATCCGGTTTTCGCTCGCCTTCGATCAGCCTCGCGGCCAGGTCGGGCGCCAGGCGAGAATCGAACAGCGCATGCAGCGAATGCAGTCGGCCGTCGGCTTCTGCAGCGGCGATCTCGGCGCTTTCGCGGATCAGCGCCCCGGCCAGCCGCTGGGCCAGGTCGGACGGCAGGCACGGCGCGTCGCAGGGCACGCACAGCAGGTAATCGGTGCGGCTGGCGGAGAACGCCGCGTGCAAGCCGGCCAGCGGACCCTGGAACCCGTCGTGTCGGTCCTGGATTACCGTCACGCCCAGGCCGCGATAGGCCTCCAGCGAACGATTGGCGTTGATGATCACCGATCCGACCTGCGGCCGCAGGGCCTCAAGCGTCCATTCGATCATCGGCTTGCCGGCAACCTCGACCAGGCCCTTGTCCAGTCCGCCCATGCGCCGTGCCTGGCCGCCGGCCAGGATCACGCCGGTGATGCGTTCGCGTTCAATCATGCGTTTCGAGTTCCTCTCGGCCGGGCGCGCTGCAGAATTCGGTGTAGTCGACGTAGCCCGGAAAGTCGCTGCCTTCGGCGCAATAGCGGCAACCCGAGTCCGCGCCGAGGGTGAGTTCGCGCATGCGCGTGGTGCGTGCGTCGAACAGCAGCAACCGCCCGATCAGCGGCTCGCCGACGCCGGTTGCCAGCTTGATGACCTCCAGCGCCTGCAGCAACCCGATGATGCCGGGCACGGCGCCGAGCACGCCGGCCTCGCTGCACGATGGCGCCATGTCGGGTGCAGGGGGCTCGGCGAACAGGCAGCGATAGCACGGGCGGCCTCCCGCGGCAAATGTGGACACCTGGCCCTCGAAACGCTGCACCGCGCCGTACACGTTGGGCAGACCCAGCCGGATGCAGGCATCGTTGACCAGGTAGCGAGTTGGGAAATTGTCCGACCCGTCGACAATGATTCGGTAGTCGGAGAACACGTCCTCGACATTGCTCGAATCGAGCCGGAGCTGGTGGGTGCGCACATCGATTTTCGGGTTGAGGCCCTCCAGCGTGGCGCGCGCGGAATCGGTCTTGGGCCAGCCGATCCGATCGTCGCGATGCAGCACCTGCCTGTGCAGGTTGCTTCGTTCAACCCGGTCGTCATCGACCAGACCGAGCGTGCCGATTCCGGCCGCGGCCAGGTACAGGGCTGCCGGCGAACCCAGGCCGCCGGCGCCCACCAGCAACACGCGCGAGCCGGCCAGCTTCGCCTGACCTTCGATGCCGATTTCGGGCAGGTTCAGCTGCCGCGCGTAGCGTTCCGCACTGTCGGCATCGATGCACTCGGGACGCACGCAGGGCAGGCCCTCGCGCTTCCAGCGCTCCACCCCGCCGGTGACCACCGCGACCCGTTCGTAGCCAAGCCGGCGCAAGTCGTCGGCGGCCAGCAGCGACCTGGGGCCGCTGGCGCAGATCAGCATGACCGAAGCCTCGGGGGGCGCCAGTTCATTGATGCACATTTCAAGATCATTTCGCGACAGTGCCCGGGCCCCGGCGGGCATGCCCTGGGCCAGCTCGCCGGGCTCGCGCACGTCGATCAGCAATTCCCCGGCAGCCAGGCGCTCGTGGGCCTGGGTCGGCGTGAGCTGCCGGATCCGGTCGCGCAATTCGGCCAGGCGCCTGTCGAGCACCATTCGGGCTCAGCCCCCGGCCACGGAAGGCACCACCAGCAACGAATCCCCGTCCTCGAGCACGGTGGCCAGTCCGTCGCCGGAACGGATATCGCGCTCGCGCACGAACAGGTTCACGTGCGGGCGGACCTGGCCGCCGCGGGTCAGGATGCGCAGGCGTGCTTCGGGGTGCAGGTGGCCCAGTGCATCAAGCGCCTCGGCCACGTTGCCTGCTTCTACCGTGATTTCCCGTGCCCCGTCGGCCAGCGGACGCAGCGCATCGGGAAGTTCGATCTTGATCATTTCGATTCCGCTTTCGGGTCCTGGAACGGGTCGTCGAGCTCGACGAATTCCGATGCTATCACGCGCCCGTGCGGCGAATGATTCCGACCACCGGCCGGTCGGGTTCGCGCGCAGGTCCAAGGCAGGTCAGCACGACCCGGTCCAACGCCGGGTTGGCTTCCAGCATCGCGAATGCGGCGGCTTCGGCTTCGCTTTGCCGCCGGTCGTCGTCTACCTGGTTGATGACCGCGCACACGTCGAAGGGCCTGGTGCCCTGAAGCAGTCCGTGCTCGGCGCTGTACATGCGTGCGAAGTGCCTGGGGCCGATCGGCTGTCCGAGCGCAAGCCCCGCAATTTCGGCAATGCGTTCGGGTCGATGCGCGATCCGCTCGTCCAGCGGCTGCCCCAGCACCGCCGCCGAGACGACGACCAGGACCTTTGCGGTCGATCGCGGCAATACCGGTTCTCCCGGTTTCGGCGCCTTGATGCCGCGCATTCGCGCTCCGTCGGCCTTGACCAGGGTGAGATCGAACCCGCCGGCGGCATGCAGCGCTTCGACCTGTTCCGGCGCAAGGCCTGCGACGCGGCCGGTCTTGGCGGCCGGCTGCAGGAAGGCGCGAACCCGGGCGCCGGTTTCGATTCCTGCCTGTCGGATCAATTCCTCGGCCGACTCGACGTTGATTTCCATGCCGGTCCAGCGCGGCGGCCTGGGGGTGTGCACGGTTGCGGTCCAGGCCACCCGGCCCGGCGTTTCGGCGGCAATCGCGTACAGCAGGCTCTTCTTGCCGCCGGCGCCGACGGCCGCGACGATCCCTTGCGTTACGCCCAGCGCCGGGAGCAAGGCGGTCATTCGACGCGACCGGCCTGGACGCTGAGGATGGGGGGCAGGAATGCGGGCAGCGCGTCGAACCGCTCGCCCCGGTCGCGGCTGGCATACAGCTGTCCGCTGGAAGTGCCGAAATAAACCCCCAGTGGATCGAAGTCGTCGGTATCCAGCCCGTCGCGCAGAACCGTGACGAAGCAATTTTGCTGCGGCAGGCCGTTGCTGAGCGCGACCCACTCGGCCCCGGCGTTTTCAGTGCGATACACCCGTAGCCTGCCGTCGACGGTGGAGCGGAACTGGGATGAATCCTCGGGGATGGTGAACAGCACGTCCGGGTCGTTCGGGTCCAGACCGAGGGCATAGCCGAAATCGCTGGGCAATCCGGAGGTGATCTCGATCCAGCTTTCACCGCCGTCGTCCGAGCGCCATGTTCCGGTGTGGCTTTGCCGATACAGCCGGTCGGGGTCGGCGGGGTGCATGCGCAGGGTGTGATCGTTGTGCCCGGCCTCGGGCTCGGCCTGCGGCAGGTAGGGCGCGCGCACGCCCCGGTTACAGGGCCGGAAACTTGCGCCCCCGTCGTCGGAGCGGTACACGCCGCCGGCGGCCAGTGCCGCGTAAAGGCGCTGGTCGAAGGCGGCGATCGAATGCACCGCGCACCCGCCCTTGGCCGGATGCCAAAGCCCGGCGGTGGGGTGCCGGTGAAAGGCGTCCAGGCATTGCCAGTGCTCGCCCCGGTCGTGCGATACGAATATCCCGGGCGGCTCGACGCCGGCGTAGATCGTAGCCGGCTGCCCGTCAGGTCCCGGCGCCAGGCTCCAGATGACTTTCAGGCTTTCCGGACCGTCGTCATCGCCGTGTCGGGGGACGTCGGCCAGCGGCTGCCAGTCGCGCCCGGCATTCTCGCTGCGATAGATGTGGATGCCCCAGATCGGGTGATGGGCCGCTGCATACCCGGTCCGGCCGCCGTCGCGCGGGTCGAGGAAGGCGCGCTGGATTTCGTAGCCGGCAAGATGCGGCCCCTCGATCTCGAACCGCCGGCGGGACGCATCGCTGCGGGCAATGAACAGTCCCTTGCGGGTGCCGACGAGAATCGCGACTGCTGGTTGACTCATGATGGATTCGGCATTGAGCGTTTTCGGCTAGGATGCTGGTGGGTCTGCCGAATCAGTATAGCCAAGGGATGAGCCATGAGCGCAGAAACAAAAACACGCGCCGGAGAGATATTCGATGCCTTCCAGGATCCGGTGCTGGGACCGGATCTCAAGAGAGCCCTGGGTGCGCCCGAAATCTCGGTCGATGGTGGCAACCTCACGCTTGCGCTGACGCTGGGGTTCCCGTCGCGCCGTCATGGCCGCCGTTTGGCCCGGGAGCTCAAGCGGCAACTGGAAGCCGACGACCTCATTGATCGGGCCGAGGTGCTTGCAAGCACTCGCATCGCGCCCCACCAGACGCAGCCGAACGTGGAGCGGCTGAAGTCGGTCAAGAACATCATCGCGGTTTCCTCGGCCAAGGGCGGGGTGGGCAAGTCGACGGTGGCCTGCAACCTGGCGCTGGCGCTGGTTGCCGAAGGCGCTTCGGTGGGAATGCTGGATGCCGACATCTACGGGCCCAGCCAGCCACGCATGCTGGGCGTCAAGGGTCGGCCGGATTCCCTCGACGGCCACGCGATCGAACCGATGAAAAGCTACGGCATCGAGTCGATCTCGGTGGGCTACCTGATCGACGACGACGAGCCCATGATCTGGCGTGGGCCGATGGTGACCCGCGCCATGCAGCAGTTGCTGGGCGATACCCGCTGGAGCGATCTGGACTACCTGATCGTCGACATGCCGCCGGGTACCGGCGACATTCAGTTGACCCTGTCGCAGCATGTCCCGGTGGCCGGTGCGGTGATCGTGACCACGCCCCAGGATATCGCCACGCTGGACGCGCGCAAGGGGCTGCAGATGTTCCGCAAGGTCAACGTGCCGGTGCTGGGGATCATCGAGAACATGAGCCTGCACACCTGCAGCAACTGCGGGCACCAGGAACACTTGTTCGGCGCCGGCGGCGGCGAGCGGATTGCGCACGACTACGGCGTACCGCTGCTGGGTGCACTGCCGCTGGACATCCGTATTCGGGAGCATGCCGATGGTGGCCGTCCCAGTGTCGTGGCCGAGCCGGACGGCGAGATTGCCGGGCTTTTCAGTGAAATCGCCTTGCGCATGGCGGCCAAGCTGTCGCTGCAGGCGGCCGATTACACGCATCGGATGCCGAAGATCGTGATTCGCTAGTATGCTGGTCCAATGAACGACTCGACCATTGATCGCAACCCGGTGCTGGGCATGACCTTGATGCTGCAGAATGATGCCGCCGGCTGGCAATTGCTGGGCGTGTTCCCGGAATCCGGCCCGCCCGAGGGTCGGCCGACCTGCCGCCTGGTGCGCGACGGCGGCGATTCGAAGATCTATCAATGGCAGCGCCTGCCGCTGCGTCTGCAGCCGGATCAGACCGACGACTACATCTACAACATCACCAGTCGCAGCCCGATGCTGTTCGTGATCTGCAAGCCCGGTGAAGACGCGCAGCCGGTTCCGCTGCGCATCAGCGCCGACCAGGATGATTGCGTGGCCGCCGTGGAAGTCGACGAACTGGTGTTCCAGGCCGCGATGCCGCTGCCGGTTATCGGCTGGGTCCAGCGCTATGTGGAAGCGCACTGGACGCCGGGCCCGCGCAAGAACAAACGCGGCCGCGGCCCGCGGCCCGACGCTGCCGGGAGCGATCGCAAATGAAGGATCGAAACCAACCCATCGGGCCTGATTCGGAAACCGGCGAGAATGGAGACCCGGATACCTTTCTGCTGCGCTGGGCGCGTCGCAAGGCCAGGGCAGAGCGCGAATCGACGACGGACGAGACGGGTGCCGAAATGGTCGACGAGCCCGGTGAAGAATCCGACGATGGCAGGGTACGACAGCAATCGTCCGAATCGGAGCATGCTGCGCCTGATGCGACTTCTCGAGCGCAAGCCGGCGAAGTTGAAGCCGAAGCCGAAAAGGGCGACGAGGACATGCCGCCGCTGGACACCATCGATCAGGGTGGAAGTGTGGCCGATTTCTTTTCGTCCCGGGTGAGTCCGGCCCTGCGCCAGGCTGCGCTCAGACGCCTGTTCGGTCAAAGCTCGCTTCCAGTGGGTGACGATCTCGATGACTACGCCGAGGACTACACCAAGTACACCAGGCTGGGCGATATCGTGACCAACGAAATGCGCCACAGGATGGAGGTCGTTCGCCAGCGCCTTCTCGAGCGGAGTCCGGAGGTCGAGCATGCCGAAGTCGGTGCAGCAAAGGATCGTGACCTGGCCTCGGCGACTGACCCCAAGACGCAGGCCACGGACGAAGCGCAGGCCACGGACGAAGCGCAGGCCAGCCCTGACGATGGCGATGAAATTGTCAAAGGCGATGCCGACCATTGCTCCGATGACAAGAGAATCACCTAAGGAGAGTTTCAAGCATGATCCAAAGCCCGGCTGATCCCGCCGACGGCATTGATTGGCCTGCCACCACACCAGCCGGGCGTGCGCGCGCCGCCGCGCTGGCCGAATTCGAGCCCATGCCCGAGCCGATGGAGTGGGTCGAGTACCACTCGTCGGGCCGGTTGCTGATCATCGGTCCGGCCGACGACGCCTGGCCACTGGCCGAAGCGCTGAGCGAGCACCTGACCTGCGTGATGCTGGCCACCAGGCCGCCGACGGAACCACCGGATGCACCGCCGCCGGCGCGTTACCTGGACGGTAAGCCGCAAGGGCTGACCGGCTACCTGGGCGCCTTCAGCCTGGAGGTGGAAGTTGATCGCGGCCGAGTGCTGGGAGCGGCCCAGGCATTCGGAATCGAGTCGGGGACCTTCGATCTCGTGCTCGACCTGGACGGGTCGGGCGGCATGCGCATGGACGAGCCGCCGCCGGGTTACTTCCGCGCGCTCACCGAGGTGCAGCGGCAAGAAGCGTTGCAGGAATTGCCGCACATGGTCGGCGAGTTCCAGAAGCCCCGGTATTTCGCCTACGATCCCGATATCTGCGCCCACGGCGCCCGGGGACTGGCCGGCTGCAGCAACTGCCTGCTTGCCTGCGCGACCGAAGCGATCATTTCGGTCGGCGACAGGATCGAAGTCAATCCATACCTGTGCCAGGGCTGTGGCAGCTGCACGACGGTGTGTCCTTCCGGAGCCATTCAATACCAGGCGCCGGCCGGCGCGGACCTGGTCGATTCTGCCCGCCGCCTGCTCAAGACATTCCGCGATAACGTCGCAGACGGCCCGGCGCCGGAATTGCTGCTCTACAGCGCTGATTCGGCCGAGGCGGAACTGGCCGCAGCCGCCGCGACGCTGCCCGAGCACATTCTGCCGATCGCGGTCGAGGATGCCGGTTCGGTCGGAATGGATGCCTGGCTGTCGTTGCTCGCATTTGGCGCCGCGCGCGTAATGCTGCTGCCCGGGCCGGCGCCGGCGCCGGCCAAGGTCCAGGCCAGCAAATCCATGATCGGGGTGGCCGAAGCGATTATCGGGGCGCTGTCCGATCCCCATTGCGCCGAGCGGATCGTCTGGCTGGATAGCCCGGGTGATGCGGCATCGCTGCGGGCCATCGCGCCCCTGGTCACGGCGCCGGCGACGTTCGGCGGCATTGGCGGCAAGCGCGAGTTGATTCGCCGCGCCCTCGAGGCATTGCATGAGCAGGCCGATTCGCCCGAGAAGATCGCGGCGCTTCCACCGCAGGCCGCATTCGGCGCAATCGAGGTCGACCGCGATGCCTGCACGCTGTGCATGGCGTGCGTTTCGGTATGTCCGGCTTCGGCCGTGCAGGGGGGCGGCGACCTGCCGCGCCTGCAGTTTCGCGAGGATCATTGCCTCCAGTGCGGACTTTGCGAACAGGCCTGCCCGGAAGATGCGATCACGCTTCAGCCGCGGATGAATTTCCAGGCTCATCTCGATCCCGGGCAGCGCATTCTCAACGAGGCGGCCATGCATCACTGCCCGGACTGCGGCAAGGCGTTTGCAACCGAACAGATGATAGAACGCATGACAGAGCGGCTCAGCGGACACTGGATGTTCCAGGATGATCGTTCCCGGAAGCGCCTTCTGCTTTGCGAGGATTGTCGGATCAAGCAGATGTGGGACCAGGAAGGCGGCGGGATCGATGTTCATCGCGGCAAGGGCCCGTGATCTGCACGACCGACTACACGGAACCGGGTGGATAATCGGTCGCATCCGGGTGCGGATATAGACTAAAGTCTAATACTTGATCGGCATCAATCTGGACGATGCGTCCACCGTCGATTCGGCAGGCCGTTTCATCCTTCGCAAGACGTGTCCACTTGCCGATTACAGTTGCTCGAGCACACTTTCTCCGGGACCGGCGCGGACAGCTCGGTCCTGGCGCAAACGCACTAATACCAGGGCTTTCGGGGATGCCCGGGTCAGTCGGACCATTGCCGCTGCAGCGTCCGGACCGCGCCTCGGAAGTTGCACTGCGAATACACTGCGCGTCAAGTTCGATTCCCGAACGTATTGGCCGCAAGTCGCGCCGAATTCGTGCCTGCTGATTCGGCGACAGTTGCCTGCTTTCGGAAAGCGCTTGACGGGAAGCATGCGGAGGTTGTAGATTGGATCAAAGAAAGAAGTAACAAGATATTTCTGCCATGCGGCTTGAATCGAACTCCCAGGATCCAGCAATGCCTTCTCCGATGGCTCCATCCCGGAAGTCGATGCATCAATCGGACGAAAATGCAGAACATCTTCTTGTTGAAGACGCGGAGAAATCCCGCGCAGACACCTACCGAATCCTCGCGCGTCTTTTTCGCGCCGCCCCGGATGCCGATCTGCTGCAGCGCCTTGCCGAGTGCGGCGGCGATGAGACGCCCGAATCGAAACTGACCTCGGCCTGGAACGACCTGGCCGGGGAATGCCGCAGGGCCGATCCGGTTGCGCTGGATCACGAGTACCACGCACTGTTCATCGGACTCGGTCGCGGAGAAGTTCTTCCGTATGCAAGCTGGTACCTGTCCGGTTTTCTGCTCGACAAGCCGCTTGCCAGGCTGCGTGCCGATCTCCGCCGGTTGGGCATAGACCGTGCCGATGATGTCAGCGAGTCCGAGGACCATGTCGCGGCGCTTTGCGAAACCATGGCCTTGCTCATCGGTCCGGAAGGCGGTATCGATCTTGCGGGACAAAAGCACTTCTTCGGTCGCCATCTACAGCCCTGGATCAGCCATTTTCTGGCAGACGTCCAGGGTGCGCAGAACACCGATTTCTATCGTCCGGTCGCCTGCCTGGCGCAAGCCTTTTTCGAGTTCGAGCAACGCTGGCTGTCATTGCCGCAATAATCACGGAGAGCAGACTTATGAAACGAGTCAACAAGAAGCCGGGCCAGGGACCTGACCTGACGCGCAGACGTGTCCTGGGCAGTGCCTTTGGCGTCGGCACCGCTGCCAGCCTGGGGTTGTTGTCGATGAAAGGAGTTGCGACCACCGAAAGCCCCCCGGACCCGGATGCCGAGTCTCGCAATTACCGCGAGTCCGACCATATTCGCCGTTACTACAAAAGCGCGCGGCTATAGCAGCGCCGCCTGGAACCAAGGCCGGAGAATCGCCTCATGAAACTGATCCGCAAGCAAACCGATAATTCTTCGAACAAGCCGGCGCGCGGCAGCGCATTCGACCGCAGGACTTTTCTCAAACGTTCGGGCCTGACGGCCGGGACTGCAGCCGTGGCGGGGAGCATTCCTCTTGGCATGATGCGTCGCGTCGAAGCGCAGACCGAATCGACGCCGGCAAGCAGCAACGTGGAAATCAAGCGCACTGTCTGCAGCCACTGCTCGGTCGGCTGCGGGGCGATTGCCCACGTTGAAAACGGTGTATGGGTGGGGCAGGAGCCCGATTTCGATTCTCCTTTGAACCTGGGCGCACATTGCGCCAAGGGCGCGTCGCTGCGTTACCACGGCCTGAGCGAGAAGCGTGTTCGCTACCCGATGAAGCTCGTCGACGGCGAATGGAAGCGCCTGAGCTGGCAGGAGGCGGTCGACGAAATCGGCGATTACTTCCTCAAGATCCGGGAGGAATCCGGACCGGATGCAATCTTCTGGTGCGGTTCGTCCAAGGCCAGCAATGAAGGCGCCTACCTGCAGAGAAAGTTCGCGGCTTTCTGGGGTTCGAACAACATCGACCACCAGGCGCGTATCTGCCATTCGACCACGGTCGCCGGGGTAGCCAATACCTGGGGTTACGGTGCGATGACCAATTCGTACAACGACATGCATAACGCCAAGGCGATGCTGTTTATCGGGTCGAACGCTGCCGAGGCGCATCCGGTTGCGATGCAGCACATTTTGCGTGGCAAGGAAAACGGCGCGAAGATGATCGTGGTCGACCCGCGCTATACCCGCACCGCCGCGCACTCCGACCAGCACATCCGCATTCGTCCGGGTTCGGACGTCGGCTTCATCTGGGGGCTGCTCTGGCACATCTTCGAAAACGGCTGGGAAGATTCCGAATACATCAGCCAGCGCGTCTACGGCCTGGACAGGATTCGCGAGGAAGTGGCCAACTGGGATCCGGCCGCGTGCGAGGACGTTACCGGCGTTGACGAGGAAACGATGCGCCAGGCTGCGCAGACGCTGGCCGAGAACCGCCCCGGCACCATCGTCTGGTGCATGGGAGGCACCCAGCATCATATTGGAAACAACAACACCCGCGCCTACTGCGTGCTTCAGCTCGCGCTGGGCAACATCGGTGTTTCCGGCGGCGGCGCCAACATCTTCCGCGGCCACGACAACGTGCAGGGCGCGACCGACGTTGGCCCGAACTGCCAGACGCTGCCCGGCTACTACGGCCTGGCCGACGGCGCCTGGAAGCACTGGGCACGCGTATGGGACGTGGATTACGACTGGATCAGGGCGCGTTTCGACAATGAACGCGAATACGATTCCGGCGACGGAAGCCTCGCCCACCCGATGAACATTCCGGGCATTGCGGTCTCGCGCTGGATCGACGGCATCCTCGAAGATCCCGAGAACCTGTCGCAGCGCGACAACCTCCGTGCCGTGTTCTTCCAGGGCCACGCGGTCAACAGCCAGACCCGCGGTCCGGAAATGAAAAAGGCGATCGAGAAGCTGGACATGGTCGTCGTATCGGATCCATATCCGACGCATCTTTCAATCATGTCCGAGCGCAAGAACGGTGTGTACCTTCTGCCGACCTGCACGCAGTTCGAGCAGGAAGGCTCGGTGACCGCCTCGAATCGGTCCTTGCAGTGGCGGCAAAAGGTCATCGACCCGATGTTCGAGTCCAAGCCGGACGCGGCCATTCTTTACATGTTTGCGCAGAAGTTCGGATTTGCCGACAAAATGTTCAAGAACATTGCGGTGGACGATTCGGGCACGCCCAGCCCCGAGGACACGCTGCGGGAAATCAATCGCGGTCACTGGACCATCGGTTATACGGGTCAGAGTCCGGAACGCCTGAAGCTGCATGCCGCGAACCGGCACACTTTCGATACCACCACCCTGGTCGCGCGGGGCGGGCCATGCGACGGGGAAACCTACGGGTTGCCCTGGCCGTGCTGGGGAACGCCCGAAATGGCCCATCCCGGCACGCACATCCTCTACGACACCAGCAAGCCGGTTTCCAAAGGCGGGCTGACCTTCCGGGCGCGTTTCGGCACCGAACACGAGGGCAACAACATTCTTGCCGAAGGGTCCTACAGCAAGGATTCCGATCTCGAGGACGGCTACCCCGAGTTTTCCTACGGCATGCTGCGGCGGTTGGGCTGGCAGCAGGCGCTTTCGGCCGATGAGGTCGCGACAATTGCCTGGGTGGCCGGACTGCGTGAAAAGCCGACCGGCACGGTCAGCGAGGAAGATGTCGCGGAATTCCGGAATATGGAATCGGACGCGCTCGACGGGGTCAACTGGAAGACCGACCTGAGTGGGGGCATACAGCGGGTTGCCATAGCGCACGAGTGTGCGCCGTTCGGCAACGCAAAGGCCCGCGCCATCGTCTGGACCTTCCCCGACCAGGTGCCGCTGCATCGCGAGCCGTTGTATACGGCGCGGTATGACCTTGTCTCGAAGTATCCGACCTTCGAGGATCGCAAGTCCCTCTGGCGCGTGCCCACCCGATATGCGTCGATCCAGGCCACCGACTATTCGGGTGACTACCCGCTGGTGTTCACCAGCGGAAGGCTGGTCGAGTATGAAGGTGGCGGCGAGGAAACCCGATCGATGAAATGGCTGGCAGAGTTGCAGCAGGACATGTTCGTCGAGATCAATCCGGCCGACGCCAACGATCGCGGCATCAAGGACAATCAGTGGGTCTGGCTCGAGGGGCCAGAGGGTGGACATATCAAGATTCGCGCCATGATCACCGATCGCGTCGGGCGTGGTGTGGTCTGGACGCCATTCCATTTCGGCGGCTGGTTCCAGGGTGAGGATCTGTACGATCGCTATCCGGAAGGTACGGCGCCGTACGTGCGAGGTGAAGCCTGCAATACGGCCACCACCTACGGCTACGACCCGACGACCCAGATGCAGGAAACAAAATCCACTCTTTGCCAGATCAAGGCCGCCTGAGGCCGGAGGACACCGCAATGGCCCGTATGAAATTTCTTTGTGATGCCGATCGCTGCATCGAGTGCAACGGCTGCGTGACGGCTTGCAAGAACACCAACGAAGTGCCCTGGGGCGTCAATCGGCGCCGCGTGGTCACCCTGAACGACGGCCTGCCTGGAGAAAAGTCCATCTCGGTAGCCTGCATGCACTGCACCGATGCACCATGCGCCGCGGTTTGCCCGGTCGACTGTTTCTACACCACCGACGACGGCATCGTCCTGCACGACAAGGATCTTTGCATTGGCTGCGGTTACTGTTTCTATGCCTGCCCGTTCGGCGCGCCGCAGTTCCCCAAGACCGAAGCCTTCGGTGTGCGCGGCAAGATGGACAAGTGCACGTTCTGTGCCGGTGGGCCGGGAGAAGACGGCAGCGAGGACGAGTTCACCAAGTACGGCGCCAACCGGATCGCCGGCGGCAAGCTTCCGGCCTGCGCCGAAATGTGCGCGACCAAGGCCTTGCTCGCCGGTGACGCCGACATGGTGGCTGACATCTACCGCGAGCGCGTCATGCGCCGGGGTGGTCGGCCGCAGACCTGGGGCTGGTCGCAGGCTTACGGCGAGGGATGATCGTCATGCGTTTGAAGATGGCATTGATGGTATTGGTCGGGTCCAGCGCGATGTTGCTGGGCGCCTGCTATGAATCGTCGGAAGTCAACCGTTATGAACCTGGGGTCTACAAGGGCCAGCAGGATCCGCTGGTTTCGAAACTCGAAAGCGATGACGAGCTCAGAGAAAAGCTCAACAACCGTTTCGACGGTCAGCGGGACCGTTGATCATGCGCATTCGACCAGGTGGAAGAATGATGATCGTCTGCCTGCTGCTGGCCATGATGTTCATTGGCGGTTGCAACCTGGAGCATAACGAGGAGCCATGGGTCAACGCCCATCAGCAGGACTTGCTGGGCGACGAGTTGAATCGCGATGCCGCACTCGCCGAAACTCTTCGCGATCGCCTGGCCGATGGTCAGCGGGATCGATGAGCTGGAGATCAAGCAAATGAATACACGCACTGATTCACGGAGAAAGTCACGGCGCATTCTGGCCGTTTCCGCCATGGTCCTCGTCGCGGCAATGCTCGTGCCGCTGACCGGTTATGTCTATGTTGCCGTTGCGCAAAAGCAGGCCGAGAGCCCGGCTGCGTGGAGCGAAACCAACCCCCGGTCCGAGACCTGGCGCGAGGTCAGGCAAGGCAACGAGGGCTACAGTGCGGTGAAAGGTCCCGAGGCCAATGTACTGATCAACAATGGCGGCCAGATCTACCGTCAGATCCGGAATGGTCCGGTTTCGATATACGGTCCCTGGGTTCTCGCCATCATGCTGCTGGGCATCGTCGGCATGTTCGTCCTCAGCGGGGGAGGGCAGAAAGTCGAAAAACCGCTATCCGGCAAGCGCGTTCCGCGGTGGGGAGCCTATGATCGTTATGTTCACTGGATCATGTCCATCACTTTCATTGTGCTTGCCATCACCGGCCTGAGCCTGTTGTTCGGCCGGGCCGTGCTGATTCCGCTGCTCGGTGCTGAAGGATTCGCGGCCTGGGCCTATGCGGCGAAGTACATCCACAATTACAGTGGGCCGCTGTTTGCCGTGACCCTGATCATGCTGGTGATTTCCATGGCCCGGCATAACATTCCTTCCCGAGTCGATGTCGACTGGTTTCTCAAGGGTGGATTCGCCGGCAAGCACGTTCCCACGGGTAAGCTCAATGCCGGTGAGAAACTCTGGTTCTGGTTCAACGGGATCGCCGGTATTGCCGTGGCGTTGTCCGGAATCGTATTGATCCTGCCCAATGTATTCGAGACGCGCAGCCTGATGCAGATCATGCTGCTTCTCCATGCCGGCCTGGCTTTGTTGTACATTGGCGGTAGCTTCATCCATATGTACATGGGTACGCTGGGCGCCCGGGGCGCGCTGGATGGAATGACCAAGGGCCACGTCAGTTCCGAGTGGGCGGAACAGCACCACGACCTTTGGTATGCGCAGGTCAAGTCCGAGGGCAAGGAGTTCGTTGAAGACGATCAGGCCAGTTCCGGAAGTCGTGGGGTGAACTCGGAATCTGGCTCAACGGCCTGAAATCGATATCGAGGGCCAGCAGGCGGTCACGCGCTGCCACTGTCGATGTCTTCCAGACCCAGGAAACGCCGAATCGATATGGTTCGGCGTTTTTCGTTGCAGTCGATTTCAAGACCGCCGTCCGTATCAAGGCCCGCGAGGGTCCCGGCCAGCTTTTCCCTTTCGTCCAGCACCAGCGCCACTGGTGTACCGGCCCCATCGCTGCGGCTGCAGAATTCGCGTCGGATCGGATCCATGCCTTCTTCGGCCCAGCGGTTCAGCCATGCCAGGAACTGGCGCGAGAATTGCTCCAGCAACTGCACGGGATTGATGTCGGGGTTTCCGCCTTCGTCGAGCAGGCAGCCGCCGTCGAAAATCCTGCTCGGGCGCTGACCCACGTTGCATGACAGCACCAGTGTCAGCCAGCCCGCCCTGCGGTCTTCGTGAAGCCATAGTCCGGCGATCTTCGTACCGCCGACCAGCAGGTCGTTGGGCCAGCGATAGCGCAGTTCGGTCATTGGTCCCACAATGGCGGCGACCGCCGCACCCAGCGAGACCAGCCCCACCAGGGCGATCTGGCCGGTCTGTCGCCAGTCGAAGTCGGGCCTGAGTATGACGCCGGCATACAGCCCGTCGGACGGGCTTTCCCACTGGCAACCCAGTCGCGCCGTTCCGGCCGCCTGATTCGTCGTCCACACCAGCGTGCCTTCGGGGGCGCCGTCCCGTGCGTGCCTCAGCGCCTCTTCGGCCAGATTCCCGGCCGATTGCAGGTGGATCGGTTCATAAACCGAGGGCAATTCCGGGCCCGGTTCCTGCGCGGTGGGCATCAGTGGCGGCTCTCGGGTGCGCTGTTGTCGATCTGATCCAGCAGCTTGCGCAGTTTCTGAATCGGCGCCGACAGCATGTTCAATGTTCCGTCGCTGGCCGCAAGCGCTGCGTGGAGCAGGGCGCGCGCTTCCTCGCTGCGACCGAAGCGGTGCTGGACGCCGGCCAGAAGCGCGGCCACTTCCAGGTACGCCGCGCCGGATTTTCCCGAGCGCGCCTGGGTTCGCTCCGCAAGGTGGAGCAGCAGGGGCTCGGCCATTTCAGGCTTGCCGCCATCTACATACAGCCGCGCAAGCTCGGTCAGCGCGCCCAGCGTGTGCGGGTGGTCGGGCCCCAGCAATTCGCGCCACAGCTCGATGTCAGACCGGTACAACGCCTCGGCTTCACCCCAGGCACGCCGTTCGCGCAGGACGCCGGCAAGGTTGAGAAGCGTGGTGGCAAAGGCCGGGCTTTTTTCACCGGCAACCTCGTTCCAGGTTTCCAGTGCCCTGCGGTAAAGTTTTTCGGCTTCGGCGTGATTGCCCAGGGACTCCAGCACCACGGCGAGATTGTGCATGCTGGTGGCAGTATCCTCATGGGTTTCCCCGTAGACCGCCATGAGGATGGCCAGTGCGCGGCGATGAAGCTGCTCGGCTTCGCGGAACTGCCGTCTGGCATCCAGCACTGTGCCGAGGTTGCCAAGGCATGCGGCCGTTGCCGGGTGCTGTGGACCAAAGGCGTTTTCGGTGATGTCCAGCGCTTCGCGATACAGTGGCTCGGCGACGTCGTATTGGCCGTTGACATATGCAATGCCGGCAAGCTGGTCGCAGCAGCCTGCCGTGGCGGGATGATGCCCGCCCAGTTCACGCCGCGCCAGGCGCAACGAGCGCCTGGCGGACTGGTCTGCCGAACGCAGGTCTCCGGCTGCCTTCTGCGCGGCCGCCAGGTTGTTGAGCCAGGCAATCATCCGGGCACTGTCGCTGCCGGCAGAATCCGCCATCTGTTCGACAGCGTGACCATATTCCTGAACCGCCTCGTTGGCCTTGCCCTCGGATTCGAAGACGCAGGCCTTCCAGTGATGCAGCGATGCCAGAACCGATGGTTCGGTTTCAGTCTGGGTATGCGCAACCGCCAGGGCCTGGTCCAGGAACCCATGTGCGGCCGTGGAATCGGTTTCCGAATGTGCGGCGAGCTGTTGCAGGGCCCTGATCTGCGCATCGGCGCTGGGCTCGGTTTCGGCGCGCTCGACTGCCGTCTGCAGCCATTCCAGCGGTGGTTCTGTGGAAGTTACAAGCGAATGGATTCGGCCGGCACCGAGGATTGAATCGCTCAAGTGCCCGGGCGCCTGGACGGCTGCCGCCAGCGCGTCGTGCAAAGCATCGGCGTTCCCCAGTGCTTGCCAGCGGCGCGACGCGTCGAAGGCATGATCGGGTTCCCTCATTGCTTCCAGCATGGCGGGTGTGGTCAGCGCTTCTGCGAGTCGATCCATTCGGCCGCTCGCCGCCCAGTGCCAGCACGCCAGCCCCAGCCGGTCGGGGCGCGTCGGGTCATTGAAATACTCGCCCAGTTTCATATGAATCTTCTGGCGATCGCCGTGATCACCCAGCCAGCGGCGTGCCACTGCATCGCGTGCCCGGGAAGAGGCCAGTGCGACGCGCTCGTCGTCGACCAGAAGACCCGGCGTATCGGCGTCCAGCTCGGGGATGCGGGATGGCGCCAGCGTCTCCATGGCCTTCCGGGAAAGACCGGCTCGTGAAGCCCAGAGCAGTTCCAGCCAGTGCCTGGTTTCATTCGAATCGAGAAGTTCCGGCGCCAGCATGGATGAGTCGGAAGTGTCCATCCTTGCGGTCAGCTCGAACACATGCTCGGCACGCTCGCGAAATTGTTCGGCAGCCGGGCCGGGTGGTGCGGCGAGTATTACGGTGACCCCTGGCGGCAGCCAGCCCGGCAACCAGCTAAGGTCCGCCGTCAGGCCGTCCAGCGTAAGTTCGTGGGCATCCTCTATCACCATGACGAAGGGTGCCCGGGCGGCCGCCCGGGCAAGCCAGTTGGGCAGCGTATCGGACATTGCAGCCGCACCCATGGGCACGGGGTCGGCAAAACCGGCCTGGCGACGAATATGGTTGAGCAGGCGCCAGAGCAGAATTTGCGGATCCCCGCATTCCGGGCCCAGACCGGCCGAATGAAAAAACCGATTTCCGCCAGGCGCACGCGCCGCCGCCAACAGGGCCGAGGCATTGCCGGAACCCTTGGGACGAATCACCAGGTTTACGCCCGCGGCGGGCTCGATGACGGGATAGTCGCCGGAGCCGTACGCTTCGAGCCGGCGAACCAGCATTTGCGTCAGGCAATCCTCCGGGAGGCAGTAAGATCGTGTCATGTCAAGCGAAACCTGCGGCCCGTAGGTGGAACCCGATTATCGGTCAATGCACGGCATTGTTGGCACGCACTTCTTCCTCGATCGAATCAGGGGAATGATTCCGGGCCGCGCGGGTCGTTGGCGTGATCTGGCATTATTACCGCAAGGCATCGATTCAGGAGTTCAAATGGCTGGAGGCTGGGCACACGACGGCGCGGTACAGGACCAGATCGAGGCCAGTGTCGAAGACGAGGTAAGGCGCGCGCGTGCGCGACTGGGCGGGGGTGAATCGCTGCGCGAATGCACCGAATGTGGCGATCCGATTCCCGAGGCCAGGCGCAAGGCCGTCCCGGGCGTACGGCTGTGCGTTTCCTGCCAGCAGGAGCGCGATGCGGAGGCGGATGCCGGCGCTTCGGTGAACCGACGCGGCAGCAAGGACAGCCAGTTACGCTAGCAGGGTAATGAATCCGGACGATCTGCCATACGGCGAATGACGGGCGGTTGCAGGCAGAAAGGTTTTGCGGGGAAGCCTCGACCATCCAGCCTGAGAGCTGGCAGATCAGCGGATTGCTTCGGCAAACGCGCGCATGCTGGTCGTGAGCGCTTGAAGGTTGTATCCGCCTTCCAGCGTGGCGGCGAGGCGGGATTTGGAATGGGTGTTGGCCAGCTCCTTGAGCTTGCGGCCGATCCAGGCGAAGTCTTCCTCGATGAGTTCGAGCTGGGCCAGCGGGTCCAGGCGGTGGCCGTCGAAGCCGGCCGAGACCAGGATGAGGTCGGGTTCGAAGCTGTCCACTGCCGGCAGCAGGCTTGTCTCCCATGCAGCCCGGAACTCGTCGCCGCCGGCGCCGGGGGGCAGGGCGGCGTTGTGGATGTTGGCCGCCAGGCTCAGTTGCGGGTCGCCGGTGCCGGGGTATAGCGGCATCTGGTGGCTGGACGCGAACAGCACGTCTTCGCGGCCGGCGAAGATGGCCTCGGTGCCATTGCCGTGGTGGACGTCGAAGTCGCAGATTGCAACCCGCTTGACGCCCGGTTGCGCCAGCGCATGGGCCGCGGCCACGGCCACCGAGTTGAACAGGCAGAATCCCATCGCACGTCC
>JBLRWT010000003.1:0-24011 GCA_047921095.1 Wenzhouxiangella sp.
GCCGCTCAACCCGTTGATTCCCGAGGAAGCGTTGCGCTTCCGTAGTCAACTTGGTGAGTTCGAGCCGGGGGAATTCATACGCGGTTACGAACGCCGTGAGGTCTCTCAGGCCCAGGTAACGTTCACCAACCTGATTGGACCAAATAACTTGCTCAGGGCTGATCAGGTCGTCCTGATCGGCGAGTTTGGCGCCACCCACGTTTGGGACCTGCCGGATCGAAGCGAGTTGCGCTTCGAAGGACCAGGCACAGACACCGGCGGTGGACCCTCTATCGTGACCGGTGGCAACCTGCGCAACCCGATTACAACTGCAGATGGCTTCGCCACCGCGTTCAGCTGGGGTTACCGTGTCGCAATCGTCCCCACCTTTAACAATGCGTTTGGCACAGCGTGGAACATGAGTCCGCGATTGGCGTTCAATCACGATGTCCAGGGCGTGACGCCGGGGCCGGGTGGTAATTTCATCGAGGGCCGCAAGCAGGTCACCGCCGGGGTCGCTTTCGACTACCAGGCTCGCTGGCGGGTCGATTTTGCCTATACCAGTTTCTTCGGTGCCGGCATCAATAATCTGCTCGGCGACCGGGACTTTGTCTCGGGCTCTGTCAGCTACTCGTTCTAATGCGGAGGTCTAATAGCATGGATTATTTCAAATACACGAAGGTTCGTATCTTCGTAGCTCTTGTTCTAGCAGCCACGCTCGTCGCTTGCGGGACTGCGCCGGTCGCCGAAGAGCAAGCTGAGTCAGAGTCACTGGCGATGGCGGATCGTTTCGAAGCTGATCGTGCCGAGCGCGAAGCCGCCGAGCAACGCGAAGCCGAACGGCAGGCCGCTGCCGAAAGAGCTGAGGCAGAACGCCAGGCTGCTGCCGAGCAGGCCGCTGCTGAGCGAGAGGCAGCCGAACAGGCTGAGGCTCGTCGCATGGCAGAACAACAGGCCGCCACGGAACGCGCCGCAGCACAGCGTCGTGCGGCCGAAGAGGAAGCCGAACAGCAACGCGTTGCAGCACAGCGCGCGGAAGCCACGGGTCGACAGGCCGCTGATGCCGAGACAGCAACCGCGCAAGCCGAGCGAGTCGCCGCTGAGCAACGAGCAAGCGCTGAAGCTGAACGCCAGGCAGAAGCTGAACGCGCCGAAGCCGCCAGACTGGCGGATGAGCGTCGAGCCACGCAAGCCGCTTCCGAGCGGCGAGCGGCTGCAGCTTCTGCACCGGCTGCTGAAAATGCCGAGGGCGTCATCCCCCGAACCGAGGCGAATATCGCGCGCCTGGGCAA
The DNA here is from genome assembly GCA_047921095.1 of Wenzhouxiangella sp. Taxonomy (GTDB): domain Bacteria; phylum Pseudomonadota; class Gammaproteobacteria; order Xanthomonadales; family Wenzhouxiangellaceae; genus Wenzhouxiangella. Next base: position 1,272 of record JBLRWT010000003.1, read on the forward strand.
TGACCTGACACCAATGGGTTCCATTCGTGGCGGCAGTGCCGATGGTCGCATTCCGGCCTGGACCGGTGGGATTGGCCGAAACGACTGGCCGGCCGGCTACGCGCCGGGTGATCGCCACCTCGACCCGTTCGCCGGTCAGCAACCGCTGTACGTGATCACAGGGGACAACTACCGGGAATACGCCGATCGCCTGTCCGTTGGGCAGATGGCGGTTTTTGAGCGTTATCCCGACACCTACAAGATGAAGGTCTACCCGACTGAGCGCACCGCTTCTTTCCCACAGTTCATCTACGATGCGAGCATTCGCAACGCGTCGACCGGAACGCTGACGGCTGACGGCGAAGGTGTTACAAACGTTTCGGAAGGTTTCCCGTTTCCCTTGCCTCAGAATGCCTATGAGTTGATGTGGAATCACAAGCTCAAGTACAAGGGCACCGGCGGCACGCGTTACAACAACCAGGTGGCGCCGACGACCCGTGGCAGCTTCCAACTGGTCCGCCTTCGTGAGGAACTGCTCGGACTGTATTACGCACAAGGCAGCAGCATCGAAGACACCAACAACATCCTGCTGTATTTCTTCCAGGAAGTGGAATCACCCGCTCGACTGGCCGGCAACATCCTGCTGGTTCACGAAACCCTGAACCAGCTTGAACAACCCCGCCAGGCCTGGATCTACAACCCGGGTCAGCGCCGGGTGCGCCGCGCACCAAACGTTGCCTACGACAACCCCGGCACCGCATCAGACGGCCTGCGCACCAACGACATGACTGACATGTTCAATGGCGCAATGGATCGGTTTGACTGGCAGATCGTTGGCAAGAAGGAAATGTACATTCCATACAATTCCTACCAGGTCCACAGCGGCGGCCTGACGCCGGATGATATCGTGCGTCCCGGCCATCTGAACGCGGAACTGATGCGCTACGAACTCCACCGGGTCTGGATTGTCGATGCCACGTTGCGTGATGGCACACGTCATATCAATTCGCGGCGCACGTTCTACCTGGACGAAGACTCCTACCAGATTGCGCTGATTGACCACTACGACCAGCGTGGCGAATTATGGCGCGCGTCTGAAGCGCACACGATCAATTACTACGATGTTCCAACCTATTGGTCAACCATCGAGTCGCACATGGACCTGCAATCCGGGCGCTATGTGTCGACGGGGTTGGACAACGAGGATCCGGTCACCACGTTCGATATACGCTTGAATCCAGGCGATTACACACCGCAGGCTTTACGCATCCGAGGGCGACGCTAAGCGTCCCTCTACGACTCCAGAGCGACAAGTCTGCTAAAGAAGCCCGCCAGCGACCTGGTCCACCAGGTCGCTGGCTTTTTAAGGGCGAGTTTCAAGGGAGACACAAGGAGGAAAGTGCATGGCATCTGGTTTTCGTTTCATGGTAGCGCTCGTGTGGGCACTAGGGCCCGCCTGGGCCGTGGCGCAGGCCGACGAACCACGGCCGGCTGATCAGTTGCCACTGGCGGCTGAAACCCTGGCGCTGGATGTCATAGAAGCCGGGCCGCGATTCATTGGCGTCGGCGAGCGCGGACACGTCCTCATTTCCACCGACGGCCGCTCATGGACCCAGGCCGAGTTTGTCCCGGTTCAAGCGACCCTGACCAGAGCCGCCTTTTCCGGTGGCCGACTTTGGGCTGTCGGTCATGACACGACAATCATCCACAGCCGCGACCTGGGCCGAACCTGGACGCTGCAGCATTTTGATCCCGATATCGAAAAACCCCTGCTCGATGTGCATTTCTTCAACGCCAACGAGGGTGTGGCTGTTGGCGCCTACGGATTGTTTATGCGGACCAGTGACGCCGGCAGTACCTGGGAGGAATTCGACATGGCCGACCTGGTTACCTCCGAGGCCATAGATTGGGACGAGGCCGCCCAGGATACTGATGAACTCGGCGCATTTGGCATTGATTTCGATAACGAATTCGATGAGGAATCCGACGACGAATTCTACGATGCCGAAGCCGATTTTGATCGAGGCTGTTACGAATTCATGGAATGCCACCTCAACGCGTTTCTCGATCTCGGCAACGGTCGGCAGATGATTGCCGCAGAGCGGGGTTATGGCTATCGGAGTACCGACAGCGGTGAAACCTGGGAAAGCTTCCGCTTTCCGTATCCGGGCTCTATGTTCGGCCTGCTTGGCCTGGGCGACGGCTCGATCATCGCCTTTGGCCTGCGCGGCAACGTTCAGCTCTCCAATGACTTCGGCACATCCTGGGAGGTTCTTGATTCGGGTGTACAGTCCAGCCTGAAAGGGGGCACCCTGGATCCTGGAGGCCGGCCGCTCATGGTCGGGGCAGGGGCAGCCCGCCTTCGTTACGATCCGGTCACCGGCCGCTTCGAGGTGAGCGAGGACCGTCTCGGCAGTACCTTTGCCGCTGCCCTGATTGCCGACGACGGGACCACGATACTGGCTGGTGAGGATGGATTGACTTATGAGTGAAGCCAACACATTGACGCGTCGTGTCGCCGACGCGGTATTTTCGGTACGTCCAGTCATCCTGATTCTGTTCGTGCTCGGAACATTGGCCATGGGCTTTTTCATGGCCCAGCTTCGAGTCGATGCCGGTTTCATGAAGCAGTTGCCGCTTGACCATGAATACATGCAGACCTTCATCGAGTACGAGCGGGAGTTCGGTGGCGCCAACCGCATCATGGTGGCGTTGATGGCCGAAGACGGCGACATGTTTACGCCGGATTTCTTTCGCAAGTTCGAGCAAGTCAGCAACCGGGTTTTCTTCATTCCTGGCGTGGATCGGGCCAGCGTGCGGTCGATCTTTACGCCGAACGTGCGATTTGTCGAAGTGGTTGAAGACGGCTTTGCCGGCGGCAACGTCATCCCTGCCGATTTTTCTCCTTCGCCAGAGGCATTCGACCGGGTCCGCGCCAATATCGTCGCTTCGGGCGAGGTTGGACGACTGGTTGCCGAGGATTTCTCCGGCGCGATGGTCTGGGCGAATCTGCTCGAGCGTGATCCGTCGACCGGGGAAACCCTGGACTACCAGGATGTCGCCGATCGCCTGGAAGCGATCCGCGCCGAGTTCGAGGATGAAAACCATACCGTCCATATCGTCGGTTTCGCCAAGATCGTCGGCGATGTGGCTGACGGGGCCCGCGGGGTGGTCGCCTATTTCGGCGTTGCCTTCCTCATTACAGCCTTGCTGCTGTTCATGTACTCTGGATCGATCTGGCTGACCGTCTTGCCGTTGGTCTGTTCGGTGACCGCGGTCATCTGGCAGTTGGGGCTGCTGAGCCTGCTCGGCTTCGGGATCGACCCGATGAATATCCTGACGCCATTCCTGGTGTTCGCGATCGGGGTCAGTCATGGCGTGCAAATGATCAGTGGCTGGAACGCGGAGAAATTGTTTGGCGGTCACTCTGCGGTGGGCCTGGCGCAAGACAACACGCCGCTGGCCAGCATCCCGATCGCTTCAAGCCTGGAAGCGTCAAAGGCAACCTTCGCCCGCCTGCTGGCGCCTGGCTCGATTGCCCTGCTCAGCGACACCATCGGTTTTCTGACCATTCTGCTGATCAATATCCGCATCATTCAGGAACTGGCAATCACGGCCAGCATCGGGGTGGCGGTGATCATCTTCACCAACCTGGTTCTGCTGCCGATATTGCTGTCCTACGTGAAATTGCGCAACGAGGAAGCCTTCCGTCAGCGTCAGTACGAGCATGGCCGAAAGACCAGCGTGATCTGGACCATCATCGCCAGTTTTACCCGGCCGAAGGTGGCGGTTGTTGCCGTTGCTGTCGGGGTCGGATTGTTCGCCTTTGCCTGGATCAAGGCGCAGGACATGCAGATCGGCGATTCCCAGCCTGGCGTACCGGAACTGCGGCCCGATGCGCGCTATAACCAGGATGCGCGCCTGATCGCGGATCGATTCTCGCTGGGAACGGACCTGATCTCGATCATTGCCGAGACGGTACCGGAGGCCTGTACAGAGTCGTACGCGGTGATGGAGGCAATCGATCGATTCTCCTGGCACATGGCCAATGTCGAAGGCGTCCAGCAAGTGGTTTCCCTGCCCGGGGTGGCCAAGGTAATCAATGCCGGCTGGAACGAAGGCAACCTGCGCTGGAAGGTCCTGCCGCGAAACCGCTTCATCATGCGCCAGAACCTGCAGAATATCGAAACCGGTACCGGGTTGCTCAACGAAGATTGCAGCGCGATGCCGATCATGGTCTTCACCGAAGATCACAAGGCCGAAACCATCAATCGCGTGGTGAGCCGTGTTCGTGAGCTGCGCGGCGAAATATTTGTGGAAGGGCTGGACTTTGTCGCTGCGGGTGAGGTGATGGATACGCTGCTGACCCAGGAGAACGAGCCCTGCGAGGAGTGCCTGCAGTTCCGACTCGCCACCGGCAACGTCGGGGTCATGGCGGCCACCAACCAGGAGGTGGAAGCGGCCCAGACGCCGATGCTCTTGTACGTGTACTCGGCCATCATTCTGCTGTGCCTGATCACCTTCCGCACCGTACTCGGTACGCTCTGCATCGTTCTGCCGCTGGTGCTGGTCAGCTACCTGGCCTACAGCCTGATGGCTTTCATGGGCATCGGACTCAAAGTCAACACCCTGCCGGTGGTCGCCCTGGGTGTCGGCATCGGTGTCGACTACGGCATCTATATCTTCAGCCGAATGCGAAGTTTCATGCAGGAGGGCCATAGCCTCGACGAAGCCTACCTGCGTACCCTGCGCCTGACCGGCAAGGCGGTCTTTTTCACCGCGATCACGTTGGCGGTCGGCGTCGGCACCTGGCTGTTCTCGGCCCTGCAGTTCCAGGCCGACATGGGCGTCCTGCTGGCCTTCATGTTCATCTTCAACATGATCGGCGCCATGGTCCTGCTGCCCGCCCTGGCCCGCTTGCTGCTGGCCTGGCGTGAGCCAGCCAGCACAAAGGCTTGACGTGAATCGCCGCTTTGGTGTCAATGCTTAAAAGATTGAACCACAGAGGTCACAGAGGACACAGAGATAAATACTGATTATTTACTCTGTGCACTCTGTGTCCTCTGTGGTGAATGCTTTTGCTTTTTCTTCTGATCAAACGGTGATCTGATGCACGACGTTTGCACCCCTGTGGTGGTTTTGTCTTCGGGGGGCAAGGACAGTCTGTTCATGCTGCAGCGGTTACGCGAGGACCCGGGCTGGGATGTTCGGGCGCTGCTGACCACGGTCAATGAAGCCAATGGTCGGGTGGCAATGCATGGCACGCCAGAAGATTTGATCCGCGAGCAAGCTGACGCACTTGGCGTGCCGCTGACCCTGGTCCGGCTGCCGGAAAACTGCGATAACAACGAATACGAAAAGCGCCTTGCAGCCGGTCTCAAGCCCTTTCGTGCCAACGGCATCGAACACGTCGCCTGTGGCGATCTTTTTCTGGCCGATATCCGCCAGTGGCGCGAGACACTATTCACTCGATTGGGTTGGCAGTCCGTCTTTCCGCTCTGGCAGGAACCTACGGATCGCCTGGCGCAGCGCCTGATCGAGCAGGGTTGGCAGTTGACGATCACCTGCGTGGACACCCAGGCGCTTCCGGAAAAGTTTCTCGGTCGCCGGTTTGATCAGGCCTTGCTGGGCGATCTGCCCACCGAGGTCGATCCCTGTGGCGAAAACGGCGAATTTCACAGCTTTGTCCACGGCGGGCCCGGTTTCAAGCGGCCGCTCAGGTTCTCCGCCGGAAGAACCGTGATGACCCATGGCCGCTTTGCGATGCTGGAATTGCTGGGAGGCTTCCCGGTAGGTTAGGCTGGACGCTTGGGCCTGTGTGGGGATTCGCATGACGCTGGAAATTGCAATCGTCCTGATCGTTATCGGGGTCGTGTTCATCAACTTTGTCCGGGAGCGGTTTCCTCCCGATGTAACGGCCATGATTGGGGTGGTGGCACTTCTGGTTGCGGGCGTGCTCCGCCCGGGGGAATTGCTGGGTTCTTTCAGCAACCATGCCCCGATCACTGTTGGCGCCATGTTCATCATTTCGGCTGCGCTGGAAAAAACGGGGGTGATTGACTCTGTCGGGCGGACGGTGGCGCGCCTGAGTGGCACGAGCTGGCTTCGCACCATGCTCATCACCATGGCCTGCGTGATGGCCATGAGTGCCTTCATGAACAACACGCCGGTCGTGGTGGTCATGATTCCGATCCTGCTGGCAGTGGCCCGTCAAAGCGCCATTCCTGCCAGCAAGTTGTTGATCCCGCTGTCGTATGCCTCGATACTCGGCGGCACCTGTACCCTGATCGGGACGTCCACCAATCTGCTGGTCGATGGTGTTGCCCGGGATATGGGCATGACGCCGTTCGGGATGTTCGAAATCACGGCAGCCGGCCTGATCATGGCGGGGGTCGGAATGCTGTTTCTGTTGACGGCGGGCTATTGGCTGCTGCCGTCGATCAGCAATGAAAGCGGTGAATTGAAGCAGGCTATTCGCGAGAAGCGCTATACCTCAGAACTCATCGTTTCAAGTGATTCTGATTTCGACGGACGTCAGTTGTCATCCACGCGTGTGGGTCGGTCCGTACCCAGTCGAGTACTGGGTGTATTGCGCCATGGCTACCCGGTCAGGGAAGACCTCGCCAGTCTTATACTGAGGCCGGGCGACCGGATCCTGATCGAAACGACCATGGACGAACTCGTTTCACTCAGTGCAAGCCCAGCCGTACTGACGCGGGATCAGGAACCTGGTGAGCACTGGCCGCCGGCGGACAGTACAGAAATGGCCGAAGCGGTGATCGGACCGGATTCGCCGCTGATCAATCAGTTGATGGGAAATCTCGATCTTCGGCAACGACTGGGCGTCGACATCGTGGCGATTCACCGCCCCCGCGGGATACGGGTCAGCGATTTTTCGAAAATGCGCATTCAGAGCGGCGATACCCTGCTGCTGGCAGGCTCGGCCCGGGGGCTTCAGCGAGCGTATCACGGCCGTCAGTTCTCCAGCCTGTCGTTGCCCGAAGTTCGCGCCTACCGACGGGAGAAGGCCTGGATCGCGATTCTGGCGATGGCCCTGGTCATGGTTCTGGCCGGGATGGAAGTCATGCCCATCGTTGTTCTGGCGATCATCGCGGCCGTACTCGTGGTTGCCACTGGCTGCCTGAGTTCGGATGAAGCCTACCAATCGGTGCACTGGTCGCTGTTGATGCTGATCTTCGCCATGCTGGCCATTGGTACGGCGATGCAGACCAGCGGCGCCGCCTTGCTGATCGCCAATCAACTCGCCCACTGGGTGGCTCCGCTGGGCCCGGTCGCGATGTTGTCCCTGATCTATCTTTTGACCTCGATAATGACCGAAACCATGAGCAACAACGCCGCCGTGATCCTGCTCACCCCGATTGCGGCCGGTCTGGCCTTTACCCTGGGATATGATCCACGGCCCTTTGTCGTGGCCGTGATGTTCGCCGGCAGTGCGAGCTTCGCCACACCAATCGGGTATCAGACCAATACCCTGGTTTACCAGTCCGGGGGCTATCGTTTTCTGGATTTCGTCAGGATTGGCCTGCCGATGAACATCCTTATGTGGCTCACCGCCACGATCGTGATCCCGATCTTCTGGCCGCTGGTTCCCTGAGGTTTTTCAGCGGATCTCTGGGCTCGCCCTGTCGCTGGCGAGCTTGCACACCCGCTCTATGCCTTCAAGTATTCTCGGAGTAGGGCGGACCAACAGGCTGGGATCAACGGTGTGCAGCCGGGGTGTTTCGGCGCCAAACCAGCGAACGTCGCGCCAGGCCGACAAGGGATCAGGGCCAGTTCCATCATGGCCGGCGATGATGTGCTTCGGTTCGGCGGCCAGAACAGCCTCGAAATCGACAACCGAGGCTTCGGTTTCCAGATCCGCAAAGATGTTTTCGAGGCCGCACAGCGCAAAGACTTCATTGATGACATGACGCTTGCCCAGGGTAAACAAGGGGCGGGCCGAGACCTGGTAGAAAACGGGAGCGGGTTGAGCCGCTGGTGGGGTGATTTCGGCCAATGCAGAGCGAAATGCCCGCGCGGCCGCCAGGCCTGATGCCGGCTGTCCCAGTTCAGCGCCGATGACTTCCAGCGCTGATCCGATCTCGGCCAGGGACTGCGTTTCAACCCAGACAATCTCTATATCCAATGCTGCAAGGCTTTCTGCCGCACGAGCCGGCGTACCGCCGCGCCAGGCCAGGGCGATATCCGGTTCCAGGGCGAGGATTCTCTCGAGGTCAAAACGGAAGGCGTCACCAATCGAAGGCAACTCGCTGGCCTCGGGTGGGTAGTCACTCCAGTCCACCACGCCAACCAGGCGATCACCGACGCCGGCCGCGTATGCCAGCTCGGTCAAATGCGGCGCCATCGAAATAGCCCGAATCCCGTCGGATGCCGAAGCCATCCCGCACACCAGCAGCACCCCCACCAAGGCAATGTGCCAGCGAGCCCACCCCCTGAATCCTGAACCCTGAACGCTTTCTTTTCTAAATCTGATACGCATAGGTCAAAGTCGCCGTCAGCACCAGCCAAAGTAGAAACAACAATGGCAGGCCCACCCGTACAAAGTCATTGAACTTGTAGCCACCGGCGTTCATGACCAGCAGATTGGTCTGGTAGGCCATGGGCGTGGCAAAACTGAGATTGGCGCCGAACAGCACAGCGAGGACGAAGGGCTCGGCGGGCAGCATCAATTGCTGGGCCAGGCTGATGGCAATCGGCGTGCCGATGACCGCGGCGGCGTTATTGGAAACCACGTTGGTCAGCGCCGCCATCGACAGCATCAGTGCACCAAGGATGACGAAGGAGGGTACCCCGGAAGTCTGGCTCAGAAACACCTGGGCCACCCAGTCGGCGCCGCCGGTTCGCATCAGCGCCATCCCCAACGCCAGGCTTGCGACGATGATCATCACGACCTGGATCGAAAGCGCCCCCATGGCTTCTCTCCAACTCAGGCAGCGAGTCAGCAACAGGGCAAGCACGCCGAAGACGGCACTGACGGCGATCGGCAGAATACCGAAAGCGGCGATGACAATGACTGTTGCCATGATCCCCAGTGCGATGGGTGCCTTGCGGGTCTTGGGTAAATTGACGCTGCCGTCCAGAACCAGGAAATCGCCGCCGTCCTTGAGTGTATCCAGCTTGTCGGATGTGGCCTGGACCAGCAGCACGTCACCGGAGCGCAGGACCGTATTGTCGACGCCGGTGCTGCGGGTCTGATCCTCGCGATTGAATCGATGCAGGGCCAGCAGACGCAAGCCGTAGCGGGAAAGCAAACGAGCCTCGCCAATGCGTACACCCAGCAGCTTTGAAGTCGGCGTGATCGCGACCTCCGCGATCTTCTGGTCGTGCGGGCTCAATGGATGGTCTTCATCGACTTCCACATCGCCGGAGTACAGTTTACCGGCCAGCAGATGGGCAAACTCGCGAAGATTGTCCTGGGTGTTGGTGGTAGTGATCCGGTCGCCGGCCTTCAGGACGACATCCGGCAGCGGTGTGACAAACACACCCTGACCGCGCTGGATCTTTTCGACCTTGAGGTTGCCATTGCAGCGATCGATGGCTTCTGCCAGGGTCAGGCCAACTGCCTCGCTGGACTTGTTCAGGCGGATCTGGGCCGTGAACAAGCGTTTGACCGTACTTTGCATCGGCACTTTTCTCACCGGCAGCAAGCGCGGCGCGACCAGCCACAGGTAGAGCACGGCCACCACCCCGGCGATGGCTGCCGGCACCACGAAATCGAACATGTGGAAGTGGGCAACGCCCATGTCGGCGGCCACGCCGACGACCAGCAGGTTGGTCGAAGTTCCGATCGTGGTCGCCATGCCGCCGACGATGCTGATCAGGCCAACCGGCAACAGAATCCCGGAGGGTTGCTGGCCAGTCCGCAAGGCGACACCAATGAGGATCGGCAGCAGCATGACCACGATCGGCGTATTGTTGATGAACGCGCTCAGGATGGCGCAGACGACCAGTGTGGCCAGCAGCGACAAGGCCGGTGATTTGCGCCACGATGCCGCGAGCAATCGTCCCACGGGTTCGAGGGCACCTGAACGAATCAGGCCCTGTCCGAGAATCATCAGCGCGCATACGGCCACCAGCGCCTGGTGGCCGAAGCCCAGGTAGAAGTCGGTCGGGCTGAGCGTGCGACCGTCCGGTCCGGTATAGGGAAACAACTCGAAGCCAACAGTCAAAAGCGCCAGCACCACCAGCGAACTGGTTTCCAGCGGAATTCGGTCACGCGAAAACAGGACCAGTGCCAGCAAGACCAGCAACAGGACCGCCAGCGCATGATAATTGGGCAGCATCAGGCTCATGAGTGGGGGATTCTACGTGGAAACTGTGGCCCCGTGCTCATTCGTGCAATTCAGGCTCTGGCTCGCAGACGTTCGTTCAGCTCATCGAGGGAGTGGGCCGGGGCCAGACACCGCAGCCCGGTGCAGACAAGGGCCGAGGTTCTTGGCACGTCCTGGATCGTCTGAATCAGCTCCGGTGGCTCTTCCAGATCGAGATCCGGCGCAATACGGAAAACGCGCAACTCGGGGCGAGCGGTCAATGCCTTTTGCCAGACTCGCCCTTCTTCCTCTGGACCACCCATCAGCACCTGGTTCGGCGGTGTCGCCACTTCCAGGCCGGCCCGGATCAGTGTGGCATGGGCGACCGGGTTGCTGGCCATATCCCCGGCTGCCGCAGTCAGTATTGTATCTGCCAGCCTGAGCATCATCGTATCACCGCAAAGATGTCCCAGCCGCGACAGACCAAGAACCGCAAGCCCGGCTCCGGCGGGGGTTGCTTCGTCGGCAAATGCCAGCGGCCGGGTGATGAGAGGCTCGTGTTCCAGCGAAGTCAGGAACGCCGCCCCGCTGTCGTCGACGAATTGGCGATCGATGCGCCGCGCAAGACGCCGGGCCAGGTTGAACCAGCGTGACTCGAATCGCCACTGCAGCAGTTCCAGGCAGGCCAAAAGCACACTGGCGTGATCTTCAAGATTGGCCAGCTGCGCGTTGCGACCGTCGCGCCAGACCGCGCGCGGTGGCTCCTGGCCAAAAAGGCGCACGGCCACAGCATTGAGGCTTTGTCCGGCCACCGCCGTCCATTCTGGCTGGTTCAGCAGTCGCCCGGCGCGCGCCAGACTCTCGATGGCGAGACCGTTCCAGCTGGCAATCAGTTTATCGTCGCGACCAGGCGCGGGCCGCTTCCTGCGCATCTTGAGCAGGCTTGCGTGGGCCTGGTCAAGCTGGCTGCGTGCCTGCTCGCGATTCATTCCCGCTCCAGTCAGTTCGTCGATGCTGCGGGCGATGACCAGGTGCCATTTCTCTTTTTCGAAGTTCGGCGGGCCATCAAGGCCGTAGCGACTGTTGAACAGGCTGGCCTGGCCAGGATCGAGGGCCTGGTTGACCGTCTGCGGTGTCCAGACGTAGTAGGCACCTTCGCCGTCCGGGCTGTCGGCATCCAGGCTGGCGGCAAAGCCGCCGCCGTCCAGTGCCATCTCCTGTTGCAACCAGCCGACGATATCCTGGCAGACGCGTTCGAAGCCCGTGTTTTTCCAACGCCTGGCCGTTTCAGCGTAAAGGCCCAGCAGCAGGGCGTTGTCCGACAGCATTTTCTCAAAATGAGGGATTTCCCAGGCCTGATCGACGCAGTAGCGAAAGAATCCGCCCGCCAGGTGGTCGCGCAGGCCGAAGCGCGCCATGGCCTCGAGCGTGTCTCCCAGCATCTGGCTGGCCTGCTCGTCATCAGCCGGGTTGTCAGCGGCGATGGCAACCAACAATGCCAAAACTGGTGCCTGCGGAAACTTCGGCGCCGTTCCAAAACCGCCGTGTTCACGGTCAAAACGGGCTGCTAGTTGGCCTACAAGATCTTCTGCCAATGTATCGATTGCGACGGGCTCATCGGCCGGCCTGGGTTGAGAGATTGCCTGGAGTGCCTGCTGGACCTGCAGATGCTGCGTGCGCAGTTCTTCGCGCCGGGTTGACCAGACTTCGTGGATGCGCTCCAGCAATTCCGGAAAGCTCATCATGCCGTGGCGGCGCTCTGGAGGAAAGTAGGTGCCTGCGAAAAATGGCGCCTGGCTGTCGGGGTCGAGAAAGACCGTCAATGGCCAGCCGCCGCCGCGACCGGTCAGCAACTGGTGGGCCATCTGGTAGATGCGATCGAGGTCCGGGCGTTCCTCGCGGTCGACCTTGATGTTCACGAAATGCGCGTTCATCAGGTCGGCGACCTGATTGTCCTCGAAACTTTCATGCGCCATCACATGACACCAGTGACAGGCACTGTAACCCACCGAAAGCAGGATCGGTCGTTGCAGCCGTTTTGCCAGGCCCAGCGCTTCGGAGCCCCACTCCATCCAATGAACCGGATTGCCCGCATGCTGCTGCAGGTAGGGGCTTAGCGCGTTGTGAAGGGTGTTTTCCGCTGCCATGGAGATCCCGCCTTGATGACTTGTCGCGCATATAGCATAACGCGCAGCGACGCTCTCAACCGGGTTCCGTTGCCACCGTGATTTCAGGCACGCTCTTGATGACCATGCGGTTCCGCCCCTGGTTCTTGGCCTCGTACAGGGCTGCATCCGCTATTGCCGTCAATCGCTCGGCCAGGGTTTCGACGTCGGTCTCCCCGCCATCAAAGCAGGCAATACCAATCGATACGGTGACCTGGACCGTGGTTTCCTTGGCCAGCGCCGTGAAACTCAGTTCCGCGACCGCCGCACGCAGTTTTTCGGCAGCCCGCAGGGCGCCGTCCGTGGTGGTGTCCGGCAGGACCAGGAGGAACTCCTCTCCTCCGTAGCGTCCAAGAACGTCAGCGGCACGGACGCTTTGCTGCATTTCTGCCGCCACTTTCTTCAGGATACTGTCGCCGAACAGGTGGCCGTGCGTGTCGTTGACCGACTTGAAGTGATCCAGGTCGATCATGAAAACACTGATCGGCGCCGCCTGGGCCACAGCGCGGCTGCATTCGATTTCCAATTGGCGCAGCACGGCTTCGCGCCGCAACAGGCCGGTCAGACGTTCGTAGGTGGCATCCTGGAACAGACGAAGGTTCTCGAAGTTGGTGGCGATCTGGTGTGAGAAAAGGTCAAGCAGCTCCAGTTCTTCGCGCAGAAACAGCTCGCCGCTTTGCTTGCTGGACAAGCAGAGAATCCCAATCATCCGGCGTTGAAAGTAGAGGGGGATCAGTACTTCGGCGCCTAGCTGACCCAGGCGGCTGGTTGTTTTTGACCGGCTCAAGCGCTTCAGGGTCTGCGGTCGTTTCTGCCTTGACAGGGCGGCAAAGGTCGACGATTTGGTATTGAGCAGCCTGACCAGTTCCGCATGCTGGTCGGAAGAGATGCCTTCGCTGAAAGCTGTGTGGAGTCGCCGCTCTGGACCATCGATGGTCACGACCGTTGCCCAGTTCAGGTGCAGGGCATGCCGGGTCTCGTTGGCCAGGCGCTGGACGAGTTCCTTCATGTCACCCTGTTCCGACAGGGATCCGGCAATCTGGATCAGGCGTTGGCGCAGGGCACGTCGCTCGGGGAAAAAACCTTTCTCCACCAGGCGCTCGACGCCATCCCGGATCGGTCGAAACAAAATGCCGATGATCAGGGCAAGCGCGGTGACCACCCACAATCCGATGTCGTCGCCGGTGCGGCTTGCGACCAACGGCAGTGTTGCCGTCAGCAGGATGTACATGGACATCAGGACGAGGGCTGCGATGACACCGTAGACCAGGCTGCGCCGCACCAGGGCCTCGACATCGAACAACCCGTAGCGGAAGATTGCCAGAAAGATCGCCGCCGGGAAAAACAGCAGGACCACGTTTTCGACGTGCTGGACCCAGCGTGAGTCGAGCTCCGCCCAGCCAGCCCAGAAGCTGGACAGCAGGATATAGGCCACCCAGGGAGTCAGCCCGATCAGCACCAGCAAGGCCTGGTTGCGCTCGCGCGATCCGGGCGATCTGTAGACCTGCCACATGATGATGGCGGCAACCGCTATGGCCCAGCCAACAAGAACAGTCGTTGCGGCGAGGACCTGCATTTGAGGGTGGCCGCCGTCCGCGTAGCGCCATTCAAAAACGGCCAGACTGCAGAGCCCGATGCCGGCCAGCAGGCCGACAGCATAGTAAAGCCAGACCAGCCGGGGCCGGCGCCTGAGGATATTGAGTCGATGTGGGATCAGGCTGACCAGGTGCAGTTCAAGGGCAATCTGCACGCCGGTCGCCATGTACCAGAACAGGTGCTTGGCCTGGATCAGCCAGGTCGGCAATGTGTAGCCGGCGGGCAACGCCATCTCGATGGCGACCAGGGTGACAAAGATCATCAGCAGGCGGGCGCGCAAATCCTGGTGCTGGTAGCGGGCGGCCAGCACCCCGAGCCCCAGGTAGGCCCCAACCAGAATCAGCTGGGTGAGAAGGCGGCCGATGTCAGGCGTCGTGCCGGGCAACAGGCTCAGGTCAACCGTTTCATCGTCGCGCAAGACCCTCAGTTCAACCGGGACGCCAGGGTCACGGGCGCTCATGACTTCGTCGTATGAGGTAAAATCAGCCAGCGGCCTGCCGCCCAGTTCGACCACGATGTCGCCAGGACGAAGGCCAGCCTGTTCTGCCGGCAGTCCGGCGGCAACACCGCTGATTTCCAGTCCCTGCTCGTGCAGCGCAATGCTCACCCCGATGCGCTCGCTGGAGAACCGAACCTCGTCGATCGCGCTCCAGGCGAGAAGAAATACGATCAAGGTCAGAATCAGCCCGGCAGCGGCGTAAAAATACACCTCGTGCGGACTGAAAAGCCTGATGAACCGTCTCATGCTATTGAGAACTCCCTCTTTAGGAGCTAGTGTAGCGTGCTTTATGTCCTTGCCGTGTGTCCGCGACAGGAAGTATCTTGGGCTCTGTTTCAACTTCGCGGATGGCATCGCAATAACGGCACGTCGTGTGACGGAATTGGGTTAACCTTTCGCACGCAAGCTCACCACCAGGCGTCCTGATGACTACACACCAACCGCTGATCCTCAACAAGGGCGAAGAACGTCGACTGCGCGCCGGACACCTGTGGGTGTTCAGCAATGAAGTGGACATCAAGCGCTCGCCGTTGAAAGGTTTCGAGCCGGGCCAGATCGCCGACGTGGTCGATGCGCATGGCAAACCCCATGGCACAGCCATGATCAATCCGAACTCGCTCATTTGCGCCCGCCTGATCAGCAGGCGGCCGGGTCGCGCGCCATCCCGGGCCTGGTTGGGAAAGCGTCTCGCCCAGGCGCTGGAACTACGTGAGCGTATTTATCCACGACCGTACTATCGATTGTTTTTTGGCGAGGGTGACGGGCTGCCGGGCCTCGTATTGGACCGTTTTGGCGATGTGATCGTCGGGCAGCTCAATACGGCGGGCACGGATGCGCTGAAAAGCGAGATCGAAGCTGCCCTGGTCAAGCTCATCGCGCCGACCGGGATCCTGTGGCGCAATGACTCGCCGGTGCGGGAACTCGAGGGGCTCAAGCGGGTTGTCGAGCCCGGTCCGGGTCAACTGCCCGACGAGGTGGTCGTGATCGAGGGCGGATTGCGCTTCCGCCTCGACCTGATGAGTGCGCAGAAAACCGGCTGGTATTTCGACCAGCAGGCCAACCGGGCCCGGGTGTGGCCGATGCTGGGCGAGGCCCGCAACGTTCTGGATCTCTACGCCTATCACGGCGCCTGGGGCATCGGCGCGGCCGTGCTTGGGGCCGAATCGGTTCAATGCGTTGATTCTTCGCAGCCGGCGGTGTCCGCTATCGCCACCCATGCGGCCGCCAACGGTGTTTCGGGCGCCGTCCTTCCGATCCGGGAAGATGCTGAAAAGCTGATGGACCGACTGCTGGTCGATCGGGAAAAATTCGATGCCGTCATCGTCGATCCACCAGCGTTCGCGCCCAAGGCGCGCGATGTCAAGCCGGCGCTGAAGGCGTATCGCAGGATCAACGAGAAGGCCATGCGCCTGGTCGCGCCCGGCGGTCTGTTGATCAGTTGTTCCTGTTCGGCCCATGTGCACGAGGATCGTTTTGGCGATATATTGCGCCAGGCTGCCCGCCACGTGGATCGCGACCTGCAGGTCATCATGCGCCTGGAGCAGGGGCCCGACCACCCGGTGCATCCGGCCATCGCCGAGACCCGTTACCTGAAAGGTCTGGTCATGCGGGTGCTACCCAGCTTCTGAACTGGATTGCCATGGAACCAAGTTACTACTATCACACGCTCGATCCGGCCGCCATCACCATCGGCGGTTTCGCCATCTACTGGTACAGCCTGATGTACCTGGTGGCGTTCGGTCAGTTCTGGTTGCTGGGCCGGTTGCGGGCGCGGCGCGAGGACGCGCCAATCAAGCCCGACCAGGTTGCTGACCTGCTGTTCTGGGGTGTCATTGGCGTGATCGTCGGGGCTCGGGTCGGTTACGTTCTGTTCTACGCCTTTGGCGATCTGCTCGGTGATCCCTTGCTGCTGTTCCGTATCCGCGATGGCGGCATGAGCTTCCACGGCGGCATGATCGGGGTGCTGGTCGCGGCCCTGGTGTTCGCGCGCAAGCACCGCCTGGGCTTCTTCCGGCTGACCGACTTCATCGCCCCGCTGGTGCCGATCGGCCTCGGTGCCGGGCGGATCGGCAACTTCATCGGCGGCGAGTTGTGGGGGCGCAAGACCGACGTGCCCTGGGCCGTCATCTTTCCCGAATCCATCGAGCGCGGCGGCCGCACGTCCGAAGCGCTTTACCAGCAATACCTGGCCGGCGCCCTCGATCAGTATGCGCGTCATCCCTCGCAGCTTTACCAGGCTGCTCTGGAAGGCGTCGCATTATTTGTCGTGGTCTGGTTGTTTTCATCCCGTTCGCGCCCCGTGGGGGCGGTCGGCGGACTGATGCTGGCCGGCTACGGGGTCTTTCGTTTCATCGGCGAGTTCTTCCGCGAGCCCGACGCCCACCTTGGCTTCCTGGTCTTCGACTGGATGACCATGGGGCAGTTGCTGTCGTTGCCAATGGTGATCGCCGGACTGGCATTGATGATTTACGCGTACCGCAAGAAGGCATGAAAACCTACCTCGACCTGTTGCGACTCATCCGTGATCACGGCGCGGAAAAATCCGATCGTACCGGCACCGGCACACGCAGCGTGTTCGGTTACCAGATGCGCTTTGATCTGGCGCGGGGGTTTCCGATGATCACCACCAAGAAGCTGCATCTGAAATCCATCATCCACGAGTTGCTCTGGTTCATTCGCGGCGATACCAACATCGGCTACCTCAAGGAAAACGGCGTGCGGATCTGGGATGAATGGGCCGACGACAACGGCAGCCTGGGCCCCGTCTACGGTGTCCAGTGGCGTTCGTGGCCGACACCGGACGGGCGCCATATCGACCAGCTCAACGACGTTGTCGAGCAGATCAGGGCGCGCCCCGACTCGCGCCGCCATATCGTTTCGGCCTGGAACCCGGCCGATTTGCCTGATGAGACCCGCTCGCCGCAGGACAACGCCCGGGACGGACGCATGGCGCTGGCCCCCTGCCATTGCCTGTTCCAGTTTTACGTTGCCGAAGGTCGCCTGAGCTGCCAGCTCTACCAGCGCTCCGCCGATTGTTTCCTGGGCGTGCCGTTCAATATCGCATCGTATGCGCTGCTGACCCTGATGGTGGCCCAGATCACCGGCCTCAAGCCGGGCGAGTTCATCCATACCCTGGGGGATGCCCACCTGTATTCGAACCATCTCGACCAGGTTGACCGGCAGCTTTCTCGCGAACCGTTGCCAGGCCCGACCATGAAGCTGAACCCGGCACGAACACGGCTGGAAGACTTTGCGTTTGAAGACTTTGAATTGATCGGCTACCGGTCACATCCGGCGATCAAGGCGCCGATCGCGGTCTGAGGCCAGCCTGAGCTTGAACGGGGCTGGTTGGATCAGCCGCTACCGGCAAACAGCGACGCGATTCTTGCCCTCGGCTTTGCCACGGTACATGGCCTGGTCGGCCTGCTTGATACAGTCGTCCAGCGTCTGGCCAGGTCGAAATTCGGTGACGCCAAAGGTCATGTTGAGGACCGTGCGTCTGTCGCCCAGCTTCACCGGTGAGGCCGCAATGGCCGTCTGCAGGTTGATCGCCACCGACTCGGCCGCATCGATGGTGGTATCCGGCAGATAAAGCAAGAACTCCTCACCACCCCACCGCGCGGTCGCGTCTCTGCCGCGGACATGGGCGACCAGGATGTCGGCCATGTGGATCAACGCCTGGTCGCCGGCTTCGTGACCCAATTCATCGTTGATCGGCTTGAAGTCGTCGATATCGGCCATCAGCAACGAGAAAGTTTGACCACTTTTGCGCTGGTGCGCGATACCATGCTCAATCTTCTCGCGGATGTCACGACGGTTGGCAAGGCCAGTGAGCGAATCCCGTCGCGCAGCCCTGCTGTTCTCTGCCGACAGGCGAGCCTTGGTTCGGTACTTGCTGTACAGCAGGACGATCACGACAACCAGCAGCGCTGCAATGGCCAGGCTGCCTTGGAGGCGCGTAGTTTGGCGTCTGGATTCCAGTTCGGCTATGTTGGCTTCGCGCTGTAGTAATTCGATCAACCGCTCACGCTGCTCGGCGTCGAAAGTAGCGCGCATCGCGTCAACCCTGATGCGCGCCGCCTCTTCAGCGATTTCTGCACGAACCTGGGTGATCTCGCGCTGGGCTGCCAGCGCGGCTTGAAAATCCTGGCGGCCTTCTTCGAGTGCCACGCGATGCTGCCAAAGGTTGAGTCGCAGAGAATGGTTATCCTGGGGCAGCACAGCCTGAGCTTCGTCAAGTAGTCGCTCAGCCTCCGGATATCGACCCAAGCGAATTTGCGAGGCGGCCATGGCGAACAGGGACTCGACCACGCCAAAGACATCCCCGATCTCGCGACGCAGACGTAATGCACGAGTGTGGTACGCCATGGCCTCATCAGCCCGGTCGAGGCGGTCCATGGCGGTGGCGATGTTGCTGGAAGCGTAGGAAATGCCGCGCTGGTTGCCTAGTTCCTCGAATATGGTCAGCGCTCGCAGATTGTGATTCAGCAATTTTCCGTTGGCCTGCCTGGCGCCCACTGTGTCGCCATCGTCTTCGGCCAGGACTGCGAACTTCGCCATCAGTGAACCCAGATTGATCGATGCGCCGGCAATACCGGGAGCCCAGCCTGATTCTTCGAAGCTGGCCAGCGCGCGCTCATGGAAGGCCCGCGACGCGTCCAACTGGCCCAGCGTGTTGTAAAGGTTGCCGATATTGCTTGACGTCTTGGCGGCTTCGATCACGTCGTCCATGGCCTCGCTCGCGGCCAGGGAGGCCAGGTAATGTTCGAGCGCACGATCATGAGCCTCGAGGTCCGCCGACACCACGCCAGCGCCACGATGGAGAATGGCCAGCACGTCCGCTTGCGAATCGGACCCGGACACCGCAAGTGCTTGTTCGAATTGCAGCAGTGCTTCTTCGTTCCGCCCGAGAATGTGGAGATTCGAGCCAATGCTGCCATGCACGAGTGCGCGGGCGCGCCCGCAAGGGGCGCGTCCTTCGCTCATTTCGAGAAGCGTTTTTTCTCCCACGGCCACGCCATCGTTTGGATTGGCGTCCCGCATGGCCCGTATCTCGCTGGCCTGCTCCTCGAATCGAATGCAATCATCGGCCGCCGCCTGAGTCGCGGCGAGGCTGGTCATCGCCAGCATGAGAAAAGCCAAGGTGTGGTTAGTAAGCACTTGATGAATGTTAACGGATTGAAGTGACGCCACGGTCGTTGTCAGTGTGATGAGGTGCTCAGTACTTTCTTGACCTGCCGTCTTCGAGTTTATTGATCCCGTCCGGCAGGCTCAGCAGGATGCGACCGGCGTTGCCCAGTTGACGCCACAGCAGGTCCCAGTTCTCCTCTCGTTTGCGCGCCCGCAGGCAGCGCAGCAGGCGCACCCGGTTCGCTGTGTCCTGCTCTCTCAGCATGGCGGCATTGAGGGCGTCGTCGACGTTGTAGATCTTGCCATCGGCCAGGCATACGGGGATGACTCGTGCAACGTCAATGTCAAGATCCTCGGCCACGGCGGCCAGAGCGGCGACGATCTGGCCGGCCTTGATGCCGGCCGGCGGATCAAGCTCGTACGGTGGGTTCCACTCGCGCACCGGGCGCAGCCGGTCGATATGCGTCATCACCACCAGCAGTGGCGGCGACCGCCGTTTCGGGTCGGCCAGCATCGCGCGCAACTGATCCAGCCGCTGGCGCTCCTGGTCGCGGTCAGGGCGATGGGCGGCGGTCACCCACAGAATCAGATCAGCGTCGATCGCGGTTTTTTCCAGCACCCGGCTGCCGAACAGCTCGCCATCAAACCCCGGCGTATCGAAGATCAATCCCTGGATCTCGTCATCGCGTTCGAGCCGATAGCCAACCATTTCGGTGGTGGTGTCGGGCAGCAGGTCGACAGCGGCGGTGACCTCGCCGAACAAGGCATTGATCAGGCTGGACTTGCCGGCATTGGCGCGGCCGAGCAGCAGGATCCGCAGTGGTTCATGATCCTCGCCATTGTTCACACTGGACTCTGCCAGCCGGGAATCGGGTGCATCAAGTCGGGTTTGATCTTCCAGTCGGGCCAGGCCGCCGTACAAGTCGATCGCGTGGTACCCGAGCTTGCGAATGTATTCGCGCAGCAGCCACGTCTGAACCCGTTCCGATCCATGGTCGAGCAATTGGCTGCCGACGGCGCGACGCAACTCGGCTACTGCGGCCGATTGCGGCGCGAAGATGGCCCGGGCGGCGCGGAACCAGCCTTCATGCCGTTTCAGCATCGCCCGCAGACTGTTCGCCCGCGCTATTGACCCCAGGGTCAGTCGGTGGCTGAAGGGAATGTTGCTGACCACCTCGTCGCGCAGTTCGCGTGCTGCCCGTTCGATGATGGTCAAGGTATGTGGCAGGGTCATCTCCAGCAAGGGCTGGGCGCGGTGCGGATGGAAATGACTGGCTACCGTCATCAGCACATGGCGTGCCAGGCGCAGCAAGGTGGGGCCATCGCTCAGCGGCCATTCGGTGACGGTGGCTTCGGCGGCCAGTTGCTCGATCCGGACCCAGCATTCATCCGCCTCCGCAGTCCAGTGTGCGCCGGCCCGGGTCGTGGAGCGCGGCAGTGCGCGTTGCTCGCGAACCACGGCAATACGGTTGATCGCCAGGCCCATGGCTGACGCGAGTACGGCCGCCAGCAGCCACCAGAGCAGCAGTCCGGATTGCCACATCCACAAGGTAGCGAAAATCGGCAGCGCGATCAGGGGCGCAATGGTGATGGCCACGGCGATGATCCGGAGCCAGCCGAATTCCTTGACCAGGTCCTTCATGGCAGAAGAGCCTCGCGTTGTTGTTGACGCAGCAGTTGTCGCCCCTGGTCAAGACCCTCGCGATAGGCCTGGCGCAAGGCCGTGGCGTTGATGGCCTGGCCTTCGCGCTTCCGGCCCAGGTAGGTGCAGGCCGCCTTGCCCAGGGCGAATGTGATCGCGCCACTGGCACTGGCACCCAGCACCGCACCGGCGGTCTGGCCCCAGAACGGAATCAGCTTGACCAGGCTGCGCCCGGCAAGACGGGCGCCGTAGGCGGCCGCAAAGCCGGATCCCAGCAAGCCCAGGAACTCGGCGCTGCTGCGCGCCGTCCATCGCTGTTTGTACAGGCCGGCCAGGCGGTGCAGCAAGCCGGCCTGCACGGCTGGCACCAGCGCGAGATCAACCACCGGCAAGGCGCCGACGGTGCCGGCCGCCAGGCTGAAACCGACGATATGAGGATGCGCTGTTCGACTGTAGAGATCACTGACCTCCGAATCGGCACGCAAGCGGGCTTCCAGGCCAAGCGAGGCGGCTTCCTCGATCGCATCCCACAAGGCATTGAGCCCGTAATCGGTCAGCTCGAAGCCATCTTCCGGCTGAGTGAAGTCGAGCGGGACCCACAGCACGGGACCCTTGCCTGGTACCTGGGCAAGGAACTCGCGCTGAGCAAGCAGCATGCGAGCCAATCCACCCGGCACCACCGCTTGCCAGTCGTCGTCCTGGAAGGGGTAGGGCACGACATGCTCTGCTTGTTCATTGTCGTAGCCATGATGAAGGCAGGTCTGGGCCACGACGATCGGCCAGTCGGGATGACGCTTGCGGACCTTTCGCAATACATCCAGAACAGGTTGTGGCCGGGTCTCGGTGGCCCGAACAACGGCGATCAGCAAATGGGACTGCTCCTCGCACAGGGCAATGTCCTCCGACGGGTCATAGCCGACTTCACCGAAGCCTCGGGTGTCGAGAAAGCGGACTACCGGTACTTCCTGCGGAAAGTCATAGATGCTGGCCGTGCGGGTACAGGGACGAAAACCGTCGCCGATCTCGGCGCGTGAACTGCCAGTCAGTGCTCGAACAATGGATGTCTTGCCGGACTGGGCCAGCCCCAGCAACCAGATCACTGGCGCCGGCTCACGCTCGGCTGCCTTGTTCAGCGCCTGCGCCAATAGTCCGGCATCGACGTTCGGCGCGCTCAGCGCCTGGTGCAGCCGATACCGAAGCCCGGTCCAGAAACCGCGGTCGTCGTCGCGGTCGCGGTCGTCATCTGAATCGTCATCTCGAGCGTCGCTCATCCTGCATCCGGCCAGAAGTTGAATGCTCATCGTAGCGCAAACGTGGGTCGGAAGACGGGAGACGGGAGACGGGAGACGGGAGACGGGAGATTCGGTGGTCGGTGTGGCGGTGCGTCGGTGCGTCGGTGCGTCGGTGCGTCGGTGCGGCTCCAGGCATTGCAATCGGGGTGGGGAATCATCATATGAT
>JBLRWT010000004.1:0-23734 GCA_047921095.1 Wenzhouxiangella sp.
GTGTTGCCTGGTGGCGAGTTGTGGGTCGCGGGACAGACGACGTGCTATCAGCTTCTCTCCGACGCCGCCGGGTTTTACTAGTCCAACCGTAAGTATTGCCACATTCAGGGCTCTGGACGGATTCGCCTGCAAGGCAAAGTGGCGAAGGCATAGTGGGCCTACGTCGAGCCGCTTTAACGCCGCAGGCGGATTCGTCCGGAGCCCCCGTAGGGCTTGCCTCTCGGCGCCCGTGGACTGCGTTGTTGTCGCTCGATGTAGGCCCGGCTACAGACTTCGCGCCAACGCCTTGCCACGATTGTCATGACAATCGCCGAGAGACAAGCTGAATGCGGCAATACTTACGGTTGCATTAGTAGCAGGTCGGATTTGTCGAAACCACTTCTTGACCAGGGTTCGGCCCCGGGACAGGCGAACGTCACCGCGGACCGCGCTTGCGCCGGAACCACGGTGCGCAAACAGCCGACGGCGCACCAGCCGGCGGCTACCACTGACCCAGTCGAACTTGTATGCTTCCTCGCCGCGAAGAAAGTCGTAGCGGGTCAACCCGCAACGGATCGCATCGGCAAAGGTCTCACCAATCAGGACCAGACCCACGCTGTGCGAGCGCCAGGCCGGGTCCATCCCGGCCTGGTAGTAGTAGAAGGTTTGCCCGTGGATCAGCGCGTACACGCTGGCCACCGCCGACCCATCCACCCACAGGGTGTATAAACGCAGCTGGCCGGTGGCCATCAGGCCAGGCATCGCATCGCGATGAAAGGCTTCAACCCGGCCCCCGGCGATTCCGCAGGAACCGTCGTCGGCAAGCCAGCGCAGGCGATGAAGGCGAAAGAAATTGTCGAGGGCGGGTTGCATCGAGTGCTCGTCCCGGCAGATCTCGATCCGGAAACCGGGCTGGCGTTCGAGCCATTTGCGTCGTCGGGTGTAGTTCTCGAAACGCCTGGTCTGTCTCATGAAAGCGGCCGGCGGCTGGTCGGGGTCGAAGTTCTGGACAGGACACAGCAGACCTGCATCCGAGCGCATGTCGAATCCGTCGCCCAGCGCATCCAGCAGTTCATGCGCGGTGGTCGAGTGCTCGTCCATATCGCGCAGCTCAAGCAGGTCCCAGTCGCTTCTTCGGGCAAGCAGGGCCGCTGCAAAGGCCCGGTTCACCGCCCGGTTCCAGCCGGGTTCGATGAGGGCATCCAGGTAGTCGCTGCCGACCTGATCATCACCCAGAAAGCGCAGCCGGCGAATGCGCCGGAAGCCGACCCGGGCCGTTTCCATGCTCAGCGCCAACAGGCCACGCAACAGCCCGTCATCATCGCGGGCGAGCATGACAAACAACTCGCGATCTCCGGCCAGGTGCCGCCACCACGGCACCAGCCAGTTCCAGGACAGAAACAGATCCGCGCTAGTTGCCGCATGCAGTTGCCGCCACTCGGACCGCAGCTCGGTCAATGCCGCCACTTCGCTGATGACACATACCGTCAGGATGGCGCCAAGGCTCATATTCAGCCTCCGGCAACAATGGACGGGTCCAACTCGGTTTCACAACCACGCAGTTCCAGCGCCACCTGTTCGGCGATCCATTCCATGGTGGCCAGTGACAGATCCTGGTGGCAGGGAATTTCGACAATATGACGCCGGGCGCTCATGGCTTCCGGAAACTCGGCCGGGTTGCAGGCCGGATGATGGTCGCCCCAGAAATTGACGGCGCATATCCCGCGTTCAGCCAGACGCTCGATCATGGCGGACTTGTCACCAACCCAGAGCGGGTAGAACAGGGGGCACACCCCCGGGTTCAGGCGCTCGAACAATGGTGGTGCCAAGGACTTGAGCCGGTCGTGCAGCAAAAGGTAATTGCGCCGCCGGGTGGCCACGATGTGGTCGGCCCGCTGGCGCTCGGCAATAGCCCGAGCAAGGGGCGAGATGCCCAGATCGGCACGCTGGGGATCGAAGTGCATGGTGCCGACGGCATAGCGCTCGACTCCGGACGCGCGAACGACCCCATGGGCCATCCACCGTATGCCGGCCCTGATCAGACTGCCGGCTCGCCCGGCCCGCATTTCCAGGTTGAGCAACAGTGAAGACAGGGTCAGGCTGAGCACCGAGGCCAGCGGCGGGCGCCGCCGCGGCATCAGTTCGCCGCGTCGCGGTCGGTTGAACATGAGCGCCCCGCCATTGGGCACCGGCAGGGTCTTGTACAGGCAGTAAATGCTGACATCACCGCGAGCGCCCAGGTCGGACACGCCATCGCACGACAGCAGCGAGAGCGCGCAATCCTCGATCAGAGCGAGGCCGCGATCATTGGCCAATTGACGCATCTGCGCCGCCGGGCCGGGAAAGCCTGCGTAGTGGATCAGGTACAGCGCCTTTGTTTCCGGTCCGATCCGTCGCTCGAGATCCTTCAGATCCACCTGCCAATGGGCATCCACCCGGTAGAACACCGGGCGTGCTCCGGCCGCCACGACTGCCTCGACTTCAACCCCGTGATGATAGGCCGGCATCAACACCTGACTGCCGCCGAGACCGAGCAGGCGGCAGGCTTCGAAGATTGCGTTACGGGCCAGAAAATACCAGTGCACGTCGCCGCCGCGGAAAGGCGGTCGGCGATTGGTCTCAGGCAGCCCCAGAAGCATGGATGGATACAGCGTCGGGGTATCGGGAACAAGGTGTGGATGAGTCATCGGCGCATGCTCCGTGTGATACTGCGCAGTCTCGGCAACAGACTGAACTTGAGTGCCTGAAGGGCTCGGCCACCGGCAGACCTTCGAAACACGAAAAGCCAGTCCTGGGGACTGGTTTCCGGACGCCAGTCCCGTTTCCAGTGCATGTCCTCCCCCAGGAACTCGAATCGCGTCAGATGCCGGGCAATCGCATCACGCAGGACTTCGACCATCAGCAACTGACCGGGGCTGTATCGGGCGAATGGTTCGTCGTAAGCCGGTTTGAGCAACGCGTAGCTGCCCCGGTGTTCCAGTCCGTATTGAAAGGCGATCAGGCGCTCATCCAGGTATAACGCCCACAGCGCCAGTTGTCCCTGTGCGCCCAACAATCGGGCCAGGTCGATGTAAAAGCCACGGGTTTCGACGTGCTGGGCCATGGCCGTCCCGGCGCGACCTTTCCATCCGCGCAGTTCAAGTTCGATGCCCGCTTCAACCCGTTCGACCGAATCAGAACAGCGTTCGACCCGTACCTCACCCAGCACCTCCAACGCCCGGCGCCGGCGGCGAAGGTTGGCCCGGAAACCGCTGGACAAGGTCCCTTCCAGTTCGGCCCAGGTGGCCGGCAGCATCAGGCAAGGTGATTGCATTGCGCGCCAGCGCCCGGTCGGGTAGCCCCGGTCGCAGGCGACCCGTTCGAGTGCGCGTGCACGACCCTCACTCGGCAACTCGGTCAGGATCAGCACATCCCAGTCGCGCTGGCCGGCCAGGTAATCAAGAAAGGCGGCACTGGCGTTTTCCGGCTGGTCGGCAATCAGGTCGAAGCGGCCCGAATGCGGGTTGGCCGCAGCGCGCAGCTGGCGCAGCGGCAGCCCGTGCAGGCGCGCCCAGCCATACAGCAAGGGCAAGGCCGCAACCAGGCAGCCGGCGGTATCGCGCAGAAGAAGGATGCGCCACTTGCCGGTGGCAAAGTGATTGAGCCAGGTCTCGATGAATTCATGGCGATAGAAGACCTGATCATCCGAGCGACTGACCAGCGCATTCCACTCCGAGCGCAGGCGGGAGAACGCGGCAGGCGAAGAGACGATCTCCACCCGCTGGCACGGCGACGGCAGCCGGTAGGGCATCACAAGCATGGTGATGCCTCCGCTCGAGAGACCACGTTCTGAAGGGCCGCGAGTGTTCGCCAGCGCACCGAAGCGGCCACCGGACTGTGCCAGATTTGGTTCCGGGCTCTCCCAGGTCCGCTTGAGCATTCGTCCCAGGAATCCCCCTCGAAATGAAAACTTCCCTGTTTATTCCGTTTGCAGTCACCATGATCCTGGTTACATCGGCAGGCGCGGCCGAAACCTGGCATGTCCGGGTTGACGGCGGCAGCCTTGAAGAGTGCACCGGGCGGGTCGACGCCCCGCACAGCGGCAAGGGCAGGAACCAACCGTGCGCATGGGCCCATCCCTTCATTGCCCTGCCACCCGGCGGCCCGGCCAGGATCGCCGGTGGCGATACCCTGCACATCGGACCCGGGCACTACATGATGGGCCTGGGCGCACCGGCCACTGAGACGTGTTCGCCCGATTTTCCCTGGGAATGCCACATGGCAGTCATTCCCAGTGGACCGGCACTGGACCGGCCCACCCGGATTCTCGGCGCCGGCCATGATGACGGCTGTGAATCGGCGCCGGAGTTGTGGGGCACCGAGCGTAGCTGGATGGTGGTCAATCTCGAAGGCAGCAGCCAGGTCGAGCTGGCCTGCCTCGAAATCACCGACCGCAGCAGTTGCATCGAATCGCATTGCCACAACGGTCTGTGCGAAGGTGAAGTGGCTGCCTGCCAGCGCAGCGAACCGCCGTTCGGTACCTGGGCGCCCACCGGCATCTCGGCGCGTGATTCCGATAACGTATTGTTGCGCGATCTCAACATTCACGGCATGGCCAATCGCGGCATCTTTGCCGGCCGCCTCAGTGACTGGACGCTGGAGCGCGTCATCATCCGCGCTAATGGCTGGGCCGGCTGGGATGGTGATATCGACCCGGACAGTGCCAATCGCGGCACGCTGATCTTTCGCCAGGTCGAAATCGCCTTCAACGGTTGTGCCGAACGCTGGCCGGGGGGTGAGATCTTCGGATGCTGGGCGCAGGGCGGTGCCGGGTACGGGGACGGCCTGGGCACCGGCGAAACCGGCGGTCACTGGGTGTTCGAAGACAGCCGGGTCCTCCACAACACCTCCGATGGCATCGACCTGCTTTACCTGACCGATGGCGGCCGGGTCACGATCGAGCGTACGCGGGTCGAAGGCAATGCCGGCAACCAGGTCAAGGTCTCCCGCGCCAGCCGGATCAGCGACAGCGTGATCATCGGCAACTGCGGGTATTTCGCCGATCAGCCCAACATGCACGATTCCGATCACTGTCGCGCGCTGGGTGATGCCGTGTACGTGGGCTTGCGCGACGGGGCTCAGACGCAGTTGATCAACAATGTCATTACCGGTCAAGGCAACTGCCTGGTCAGCAGCGGCGAGAGTGATCGCCAATCGCGCCTGCTGCTTGCCGGCAATCTCATGATCGGCAGCGACTACTGGCATGATCCGGCAAAGAAAACCTGCCTGTTCCATGCCGGCTCGCGTTACGGCAAGGTGGTCTGGCAGGCCAACACCATCGACCGGGTTCGAAACGGCCACTGCCCGGCCGGCAACCGTTGCGGCGCCAAGGCGATCGGTGACGATGGTCGCATCGACCTGCTCGGGCTTCTTGATCAAGGTCTTTTCCCTTTGCGCCTGATACCAGACTGACACCTTCAGGCAATCGCCATCTGTTCGCTAGCGCACGGAACTGCGATGACTTGCGGGAGAAGATGTTGGCTGTGCCACAGGGTTCTTGCCATGAGGCGGGCGGGCAACTGGCGGGAGAATCCGGGTAGCCGCACTGACCACCCGACAACCGGCAGGCACGTCGCTGACCACGGTTGTGTTGGCGCCGATGATCACATCGTCACCTACCCGTACGCCACCAATCACCATCGCCCCGGCACCGACATAGACCCGATCACCGAGCACCGGGTAACCGTCAGAACGCCCGGCGCCACGCGAGCCGATGGTCACACCCTGGCCAATGGAGCATTCGGCACCCAGCTTGCAGTGAAGAATGATGGCACCGAAGTGACCGATATAGAATCCGGGACCGATTTCGCAGTTGCTCGAGATGCTGATACCGAACAGCACCTGGATGAAGAACTCGAGGATGCGATAGACCAGCTTGACCGGCAGCGCCAGCCAGCGCGGTCGAATGGTGCGGCTCCAGCGCCCCAGGCGGTAAACGGCAATGGCCAGAAAACCGAATTCCGTGGCGGCCGCAATTCGCGCTCGCCAGGGTCCATGGATGGACTGCATGGTGACAAGATATCGCCTGAAGTCCCTGTGCAGTGCGGATTTCAATGGCGGTTGCCGCGGCGATTCCAGCGCCGCCGGAGTCCCGGGATTCATGTTTCGCTGTCTCGCAGACGTTCCTCTTTCCATACGGCAGACTGCCAGCCGGCCGACGCTGGAGTCTGTTCGCTGGCGAACATGAGCGTGAACATGAGCGCGAACGCCGCGCTTCACCGGACAGGTGTCGCGTGACCGCGCCGCAGCCGGGCAAAACGGGCGTGCTGGTGCACTACCTGCGGTATCTGGGCGGGAACCTGATGATCATTGCCGCGGGCTTTGTGTCCTTCCCGGTCATGACCCGGTTGCTCGACAACCACCAGTTCGGGATCCTCGGCTACTACGAGGCCTGGCTGCTGGTGATTGCCGGCCTGCTCAAGCTCGGCGCCCAGCACGCGATCCTGCGTTTCTACCCGCACCAGGGCGGAAAAGTCGCCCTGCGGCGCTTTCGTACCAACTACCTGTTGCTTCCCTTTGCCCTGTCGCTGTTGCTGTGGCTGGCCTGTGCTGCCATTGTTGTGCTGACCATTGCACGCTTTCCAGCAGCCGAGCAGCCGATCCTGTGGGTTCTGATCGTGACCCTGCCGCTGATGATCTGGGCCAGTTTCGTCGAGGCGGTCATGTATGCGCTGGAACGCTCGGACATCTCGCTCTGGCTCAAGACCGTGTGGCGCTGGAGTGAACTGGCCCTGGTGCTGCTGACCATTGCGATGATCGAACGCAGTGCCCTGGGCGTGTTCGGCGCCCGCCTGGTCGTGCTGTTCGTGGTCGCCGCCTGGCTGACCCTGTGGTTTCTGCGCTGGTGTCGCGGCAAAGTCGCCAGGCCAAGCCGCGCACCGATCGTGGCCGGAATGGCATTCGGCGTGCCGATGATGTTGACCGAGCTTGTGTCGGTGCTGTTCGGCTTTGCCGACCGTATCCTGTTGCGCGCACTGACCGGCAGCTTTACCGAAGTCGGCATCTACACCATCGGTTACGGTCTGGCCATGGCTGTTGCCGCGGTCATGGGCCGGACCCTGAGCGAAGCCTTTCTGCCGACTGCGTTGCGCCTTTACAAGGCCGACGGGGCACAGGCCGTGGTCCAGCTCAAGCGCCAGATGCTCGATCTCTGGGTGCTTGTTGTGGGCCTGGCCAGTGCAATGCTGCTGTGCGTCGGGCAGGATTTCCTGGTTCTGCTGGCAGGCCCGGACAAGGCCGCCTCGGCCCCTGTCTTCGTGGCCATCAGCATCGCCATGGTCTGGAGTTCCCTGTTCACCATTGCCCAGTACGGCCTGCTGTTGCAGCGCCGGGCCGTGCGGGTGCTGTTCATCACCCTGGCCGCTACCGCGCTGAACCTGGTCCTGAACGTGCCCCTGATCCTGGCCTGGGGCGTGACCGGTGCCGTCGCCGCAACCGTGCTCAGTTACGCCTTCCTGGCCCTGGTCCAGTTGTGGCAGTGTCCGGCAGAACTGCGCTACCTGCCACCGCTGCGCCGCCTGGTCGGGGCTGCCCTGTTTGCCCCTGTCATGCTGGGGCTGTTGGTCCAGGTTGACTATTTCGGTGCAATCTCGCCGGGCTCACGGCTGCTGGTGGGAACCGTCACGGTCATGCTGCCCGCGCTGGCGCTGGCTGCGATGGACCGGAAACTTCGAGCCGACATCAAGCATATTCTTGTTGCACGGGCCAGGCAATGAACGCGCCTGTCATTTCGATCTGCAACGATGTTTCGGATTTCGAACGTCTTCGCCCGGAGTGGGAGGCGTTGCAGCAGCAGAGCGCGGACGGGGATCCCTTCCTGAGTTGTGATTGGTTCGCCACCTGGTGGCGCGCTTTTGGCGGCCGGCGCACGCTTTATCTGGTGACGGCCAGGCACCACGGTCGATTGCGCGCGGTGCTGCCATTGATGCTGGAACAGACCTGGCGGCACGGCATTCCGTTGCGTCGACTGGCAGCCATCGGCAACGACCATACGCCTCACTTCGACCTTGTCCGGGCGGGTGATGATGAGCATCTTCATCGTGCCATCTGGAATCATCTGACGAAGCTTCGAGACCAATGGGATGTGCTCGACTTTCCACGGCTGCGCGCCGACTCGGGCACCACCGATCGCTTCATCCGGCTGGCCACGGAGCAAGACGTACCCTACCGCCTCTGGCAGCGGGCACCGCGATCGCCGTGGATCGATATACAGCCGTCCTGGAATGATTATCTTGCCTCGCGCAGCGCCGGCTTCCGCAAGTCACTGCGTCGCAAGATGCGGAAATTGGCAAAGCAGGGAAGAGTCGGTCTTGAAACGGTGACCGGCGGCGAGGCGCTTGACCAGGGGCTCGCCGACGGCCTGCGAATCGAGGCCGAAGGCTGGAAAGGCTATAACAGAACGGCCATCTCGTCGCAGTCTGCGGTCGCGACCTTCTATACCGAGCTGGCCGGGATCATGGCAGCCAGGAGACAGTTGCGGCTGCACTTCCTGACCCTGGACGATGCGCGCATCGCGTTCGACTATTCCATCATCGCGAATCAGTGTCTCTACTCTCTCAAGGCCGGCCACCGCAGTGCCTGCGCCCGGTTCTCGCCCGGCACCCTGATGCTCGGGCTGATCGTGCAAAAGGCCCATCAGGAAGGCCTGACCGGCGTGGACCTGCTGGGCGAAGCAGACGAGTTCAAAATGCACTGGACCGATGCCACCCGTACTCGCCCGTGGCTGCATTGCTACTCGGATTCCCCGCGGGGGCGCTTGTTGCACCTCGTCAAATGCAGATTGCTCCCGACCGTCCGGAGGGACTCATAGACTGTCCACAGGCCGCCCATGGCGGATGATGATCAGACTGTTGTTCTCGATCTCCATGCCCGGCCGGTGCAGATTGACATAGTCGACTGCATACGACCGTGAATTGAAGAACTGCCGGTAGCTGGCCAGGTCGGTAGCCTTTACATCCTCGATGATGTAGATACCATTGGGAGCAAGCTTGTGAATGGATTGCGTGAACAGGCAACGTCCCGCGTCGAACTCGTGCAGGCCATCATCAATCATGAGATCGAACAAATCAACGTTGACCTGCTGCCAGAGAGCCGCAACCGAGGCGGGATCGGTCTGATCGACCTGAAACGTCTGGATGCTCGGTTCGGTGAACAGAATGGCGTCATCGATATCGGCCCCGACAATACTGGCACGCGGAAAGTAATCCCGCCATACTCGCAGCGAGGCACCGGGGCGACCTTGAAGACCCATGTTCGATCGGATCTCAGGGTTGTTGGTGCCCAGCCCGCACTCGAATACATTGAGTATATGCTCGCGACAATGATCAAACAGCGTACTGTAGTAATCGGTATAAGTATGCGCCGGCCAGTCGTATGGGTGTTCATCAGGTCGTAACTGACCTTTATCGGAACCGTACAGATCACACAGTTCGGAAAGTCGAGTCCAACGCCGGTCGTAATGACTCACAAAGCGATATTCAAAGTCTTTCACGAAGTCGTCGATGGCCTGCCTGGAACGAACGGTAGCGGCAATGGCATCAGTCGCAAGCCAGGTCAATCGACGCTGAACGAAACTGTTGAATAACAAGCCGTCGGCTTTCCTTACTGCCCTCTTGATCATGATTTTAACGCTCCGGAAGCTGCGGCTTTTTCGTGAATGGACGATGGGGCATCGGGCGGATTGATACGGTAGAACACTTCACCGATGATCTCGTGCAAGGCAAGCTCGCTCTTTGCCAGTGACGACGACTGTGGCACCAGGCTTGTCCACCCGGTCGCCGCAAGGTAATGACGATTGAGAACCAGTGGACAAACCTCGAATGCAGCTTGCCCAAAGGCAAGCGTTGCGCGCGGAAGATGCAGCGCACTGGACGCCAGCGCGATGCGGCTGGTCGACTCCGGCAGCAACTTGCGCACCGCCTGCGCGCTTTCCCGGGTGTTTGCCGAGGCGGTCTCGAGGTGCAATGGTGGGTCGTCGGGACCGAGAAGGCGAACGAACGCGCCAATCACCTCGGCCTCGGGAATGCGAAATGGCCCGCCTCCGGCAATGATCAGGGGCACAACGGGCTGATCGTCTGTCGAATCGAGATTTCGCCAGGCAAAGATTCGCTCCAGGGTTTCCGTTGACAGCGCGCCGAAGTCGCTGGTGGTCGCGGCCGGGCGACGCAGCCCGCCGGACAAAAGCACCACAGCCTGAACCTGATCACAAGTCGGGTTCGTTTCGGCCGCCCTGGTGCGCTGCTCGATGGCCACTACCAGAAGATTGGCGCCCAGCGGAGTCATCAGCACATAGCCCGGCACAACAAGCAGGAGACCAATGACGGCCAGGCGAGGCCGGGACATGAAGGCGGACACGGCCAGTAGCGCCATGCCGACCAGTAGTGGGACAAGTGGTGAATACCAGGTCATGGGCGATGCTCGCTCATCGGCTCAAAGCCGCCCGTCGACCAGCTCGCGAGCCAGGACCGAGCGCACGTCGTACAGAACGCCTCCGGGAGCGAGGTGCCGCTTCAAGTCATTCTGGCGATCCAGGAACTGTTGATGCGCCACCGCCATGATCACTCCGTCGTAAGCAGCTTCGGGGATCGGATCAAGCAGGTTCAGGCCATGGATCTCCAGAGCTTCTTCGGCGCTGACCCAGGGGTCGTGCACATCGACGATCAGCTTGAACGATTCCAGCTCGCGGATCACATCGATCACGCGGGTGTTGCGCAGGTCCGGACAGTTTTCCTTGAAACTCAGCCCCAGCACCAGCACGCGGGCGCCCGGGCGATAGGCACCGGCCCGGGCCATCAGCTTGATCAGCTCGCCGGCAACAAAGATGCCCATGCCGTCATTGACCCGGCGACCTGCCAGGATGACTTCGGGGTGAAAGCCTACCGACTGGGCCTTGTGGGTCAGGTAATAGGGGTCGACGCCGATGCAGTGGCCACCGACCAGGCCGGGGCTGAAGGGCATGAAGTTCCACTTCGAGCCGGCCGCGGCCAGTACGTTCGCAGTATCAATGCCCAACCGGCTGAACAGGATGGCCAGTTCGTTGACCAGGGCGATGTTGAGGTCGCGCTGGATGTTCTCGATCACCTTGGCGGCTTCAGCTGTGCGTATGCTCTCGGCGCGGAAGGTGCCTGCCCGAATGATGCCGAGATAGAGCTGATCGACGAAATCAGCCACCAGGGGCGTGCTGCCCGAGGTGACTTTCATGATGTCGGCCAACCGATGTTCGCGATCGCCGGGGTTGATTCTCTCCGGGCTGTAGCCGCAATAAAACAGTTGCCCGGATTCCCCCGGCGAGGGATCCGATCCCTGTCGGTAGACCAGTCCCGAACCTTGCTCCAGTATGGGCGCGCAATCCTCTTCGGTGGCACCGGGATAGACGGTCGATTCGAAGATGACCACGTCGCCGGGCTTGAGATGACCGGCAATCAAGCGGGAGGCCGCCAGCAGCGGTCCCAGGTCCGGGCGCTTTGCACGGTCGATGGGTGTGGGAACGGCAACGATATAGACCTGGCAGTCGCCAAGCATGTCCGGATCGCTGGTCATGACCAGCTTGTCAGCCTTGTCGAGCTGATCGCTTTCGACTTCATTGGTAAAATCCACCCCATTGTTGAGCTGGTCCACCCGTTTCTTGTTGCTGTCGTAGCCAATGGTCCTGAAGTGCTGGCCGAAGTGGACCGCCAGCGGAAAGCCGACGTAACCCAGCCCGATGACTGCCAGGCTGGCCCGGCCGGCATGCAGCTCGGCCAGCCGCGTCGTGATATCGCTCAACATTGTTTCTGTTTCCTGTGTTCGTGTGCAGCGGCCATTGGGGCCTGGCTGTCGGGTCGGGTCTCGTGCCGCTGCGTCCGCTGGACGCTGTTGGCGGGTCTTGCCTGGGCCGTCAGCAGGGATCGGTAGGCTGCAAGCAATCGTTCGCCGATCACCGTCCAGCCGTAGCGCTGTTCGGCCAGAAGCCGTGCCCGCCGACCCAGGCGGTGACGAAGACCGGGATCGTCCAGCAGTCGGTCAACGGCAGCGGCGAACTCCTCCGGGGTATCGGCCAGGCAGGCACTGTCGCCGTCGACCAGGCCGATGCCTTCGGCGCCGATCCGGGTACTGACGATGGCCTTGCCCATGGCCATGGCTTCGAGAATCTTCAGGCGCGTACCGCTGCCGGCGCGCAGCGGTACGATGAACACCGCGGCGCGCTGAACCCGGGCCTGCAGATCGTCGACGAAGCCGGCAAATTTCACTCGCCCGGCTTCGGTCTCCGGCACCGAAAGACCCGGGTTGCGGCCGATGATTTCCAGCTTCAGGTCCGGGCGTTTCTTCAGCAACGGCAGGATCTCGGCGATGAAATGTTCGATGCCGTCGCGATTGGGGAACCAGCCCATGTGCCCGACGAATACAAGCGCCCCGCCCTGCTCGCTCCCGGGCCTGCCCGGCCTGAACGCGTCGAGATCGACCCCGTTGGGCACGACGCTGACGCTGCAGCCCGGGGCCAGTGCCAACAGGCGCGCAGCATCCTCCTGCGAACACGCCAGCACTCGACTCGCGCGGGTGCATGCCCGGCGCTCGAAGCTTTCCAGCCCCCGATACCGCAGACCAAGCAGCATGCGATGCAGCGGGCGCATTTCGATTTCGATGCGCTTGCGGGCCAGCAGACTTTCGACGTTGTGCTCGTTGAGTACGGTCGGCACGCCGCAGGGCACCCGCTGGAGCAGGCCGGCGACGGCCAGAATGTCCAGATGGACCAGATCGGCCCGGCCCACCAGTTGATCGAAGCGCTGTTGCAGTTCGATCGGGCGATAGCGCAGGTCGAGCAGTGTTTGCCCCGGCATCAGGGCACGAAGCGCGAGGCCCGCGACCCGGTGCGGCACGCTCAAGGCCGGCAGATCGACCTGGTGAATGCCGTCCAGCTTGATGCCGGGCGGAATCTCCGCCAGCGGCGGCTCGTCCGGACGACGCAGGCTAAGCAGAGTGACCCGATGATTCCCGGCAGCGGCCCGCAGCAGGTGCCAGGCGCGCAGCTGATGCCCCTCGGTCGGTGGATACGGCAGGCGGCTGGTGACAAACAGAACGCGCGCCATCAGTCGCGGCCCTTCCACAGGCTGGACTGGTCCGGCCGCAAAAGAAACTGCGGCAGCGACAACAGCGCGGCCAGGTTGAGCAGCAGAAAGCTGCCGGCAGCAGGGGCCAACGGCACCCGCCGGGTCGCGCGCGGGGCCAGCAGGGACAGGGTGGCCACGCCATAGGCCAGCAACTGCGCCAGCAGTGCCCAGCGCATCCACGGGCTGGTCGAGACCATCGAAGCGATCAGCGCCGCCAGCAGCGCCCAGGGCGCCAGCAAGCGCGCCAGCTTGTGCGACAGCCAGGGGAAGAACACCGGATTGCGCCACGGGTTCAGCAGCCAGGGCGCGGCCGTCATCAGTTGCCAGTTGCCGACCAGGGTTCTCAGTTTGCGCCTGAATTCCGCAGCCGGGGCAACAGCCTCGGGCTCCACCGCCAGGGCCGCCGGCACATCGACGATCCGGAAACCGCGCTTGAGCGCCTGCAGCGGGATCCAGACATCGTCCAGCAACAAGCCTTCCGGCAGCGGCTGAAACAGGGGTGTGCGAATGGCATAGATGGCGCCGCTGGCCGCATGTGCCCAACCGAGGGTCGACTCGGCCCGGCGCAACGCGCTTTCGATGCGCCAGTACAGCCCGCTGCTCTCGGTCTCGGCCAGCACCAGATGGCCGGCAGCCACGCCGACCCGTGAGTCGCGGAACACACTAACCAGTGCGGCAATGGCATCTTCGGGGAAGGCCTGGCGGGCGTCGGCGAACACGGTCAGCGGTGTGGTCACCTGGTCCATGGCCAGGTTCAGGGCGGCGGCCTTGCCTAGCGGCCGGGGCAGGCTCAGCACCTGGACCCGCGGGTCTCCACTGGCGAGCGCGGCCGCCGGGGTGCCATCATCGCTGCCGTCATCGATGACCAGTACCTTCAGGCTGGCCGCCGGATAGTCGGACTCGAGCAGGTTGGCCACCCGTGCGCCAATCCGCCCGGCCTCGTTGCGCGCCGCCACGACCACGGTGACGTCGACAAACCTGGCCCACCCCGGCAAGGACGATTCCCTGCGCCCGCGCGCCAGCCCCACCGCCAGCATCGGATAACCGGCGAAAGTCCAGCCGGCCAGCAGCAGTGCAGTGATGAACACCAGTTCAGCCATCAGCCTACCCAGATCCGGCGCAGGCGATCGTATCCACGGTCGCCGAGCAACTGCTTGGGCCAACTGAGCATGGAATACCTTGCACACTGACGCCAGACCGCCGGCCCCTGCCAGCGAACCAGCTGCTCAAACGCTGTCCCATCGGTCTGGCGCGTGATCACCACACGATCGATCAGGCCGCCGGCAGCCGTTGCCAGGTTGATGCCCGGCCTGGAACCGAACACGCTGCGGTAGCCGGCAGCATGCGCCGCCTCGATCTCGCGCTGCCCGCCGCGCCCGCCGGGCAGCGACAACAGCACCACTTCTCGGCCGGTGATCTGCTCAAGGAAGTCACGACTGCCGGCCAGCTCGATCGCAAGCGCGGCCGGGGACAGGGTGTTGAGAAAGAGATGCGAAAGTCCGTGCGAACCGATCACCATGCCGGCCTCGGCCAGCTCGCGCAGCCCGCCGCGTGAGAGCATGCCGCGCTCGCCGATATGGGCCCGGGTAATGAAGAAAACGGCCGACAGGCCGGATTCCTGGAGAATCGGCAGGGCCTGGTCGAGGTTGCTGACATCGCCGTCGTCAAACGTGAGCAGCACCATGTGGCGACCCGCCGGAGCCTCTGGTGCTACCAGTGGCTCACCGGCCACCGGCAGCCAGCCGGCCACGTCCAGTTCACGCAGGACTCGCAATTGCGCACGGAACCGGCCGGGCGTCAGGCTGTAGCGTGGATCAAAGTGTCCGGGACTGGCGCGCGATTCATGTATGCCGTGATACATCAACGCCAGCAGGCGGCCGGGCGGCGGCGAAAACCGTGGGTCGACAGGCGCGCTCATGCGGCACGCTCTACTTCATCGAGTTCGGCAGCCGGCTCGGTATCCAGCTCTGCGTAGTGCAACTGCAGGCCGCGCAGGGCCAGCCCCAGGTACAGCCAGAAGTGGGCAATCATCGGGTAATGGGTGAAGCGATCGCCAAAGCCATTGCCGATCAACAGCGCGACCCAGGCCCCGGCCATGCCCAGCATCAGGCCGCCGTACCAGTTGCCGGGCCCGGCAATGGACAGGCCGCGCCAGAGCAGGCGGCTGACACTCCAGATCAACCCGAGCAGGATCACGGCCCCGAGAACGCCTTTTTCCACCAGTTCACGCAGGAAAAAATTGTGCACATCCATTTGGCGGGAACTGAATTCGGCATGGTGAAAGTTATGAAATCCGATGCCCACGAGCGGGTTTTCCCTGAAATGGTGGACAGCCTCTTCCCAGAACACGAAACGGGAGTCCGTGCTCTCGTCGCGCACTTCTTCTTCGATCGAGATGCTTTCGAATCGCTCCATCGCAGCCGGCGGCATGAGCACGGGCAGCACCAGGAGCAGGGCCAGGCCCGGCAGTAAAAGCTTCAGCCGGAGTTTTGAAAGCAGCAGGATGATCGCCAGGCCTGCCAGGATGGCGATATAGGCGGTGCGCGAATAACTCAGCACCACGCCGATGGACGTCAGAACGGCAGCCAGCGCATACACCGCGCGCCATTTCCAGCCGATCCGGGCGCCGATGATCAACCCGAGCGCCACCAGGCAGGCGGTCACGAAAAAAGCCGCCATTTCATTGGCGCCCAGTTCCATGAAGGTCGCGTTGATGCGCATGTCGTCGCTGTAATGCCAGGCGCTGACGGCGGCGTTCTGGTCGCGCAGCACATAAAACATATAGGGCAGCGGCACCAGCGAGGCCAGGTACATGCGGCGCAGTCCGACCCGGTCGGTCACGCTCATCTGGGCAAGAAAGACGAATGCCACGGCGACAAACTGGTCCTTGATGAAGTGACCGTGGCCGGCAGCGTCGGCCACATTGCCCTGGCCGATCATCAGGGCCAGCACACCGCCGGCCATGTAGATCATGACCCAGCCATTGACCCCGGTACCACGCACCAGTCCGCCGCCGCAGCGCAGGGCCATCAGCCAGGCGGTGATGAACATCAGGTTGAGAAAGTTCAGACCGCCGCCGAAGTCGGGCAGGTACTGCAGGTAGATGTTCTGCAGCGGAATCAGGATCACGAACAGGTACAGCGCCCAGTTCTGGCGGGTCGACCGCGCCTGGTAAGGGAACGCAGCCGCGTTCGATTCGATGGCGGTCACGTTCATTCACTCACCGCCGCGCGGTAGATTCCGCTGTAGCGAGTGGCCATCTGCGCGCCGGAGTAATGCTGGCTGATGCGCTGGTGCGCCGCCATCAGCGGCAACCCGGCGGCCGGCAGTTCGAGCAAGGCTGCGGTCAGGCCGGCGGCATCACCCGGGGATACGGTCCGACAGCCGGCAATGCCTTCAAGCAACTCGGGGATGGAACCGGTGGCAGAGGCAATCACCGGACAACCGCAGGACAGTGCTTCAAGTACGGTCAAGGGCATTCCTTCGGTCAGGGAAGGCAGCACGAAAGCATCCAGGCGCGGGTACCAGTGCTCCAGGCCGCTGATATTGCCCGGCAGGCTGACCTGATCGAGCAGGTCCAGTTGCCCAACCAGTTCCTCAAGTTCCCGCCGTTGCGGCCCCTCGCCGACAATCTCGAGATTGAACAGCCGGCCCTGGTCGCGACAGGCAGCAATCACCCGGATCAGCATCTTCAGGTTCTTTTCCGACGACAGGCGCGCCGCGGTACCCAGCAACAGACGGTTGCCGTTGCCGTTGCCCTGGCCCTGCTGGAGCGGCCGGAAGCGGCTGACATCGATGCCGTTGTTGACCCGGCAGATTCGTGCCTGATCCAGGCCCCGCTCACTGAGTCGCTCGGCAATCGCCGGCGATACCGCGCAGATCCGCTGAAAGCCTTGCAGCATCCGCGCTTCCAGCCAGTGATACAGGCGTAGCCGCTGGTGATCGTCAAGCCAGCCATGCAGGGTCGCGATCCGGGTGATCGGCAGGCCGACCGAGGCCAGCCCCCCGTAGACCACCGACTTGTAGTCGTGACAGTGCAGAACTGCGCGATAGTCACGGCTATCGGCACGCAAACGCCGGCGCAGATCGAGTACGCAGCCCGGGTCAAACGGGCCGCGGCAGGCCAGCGCGGCGACCGGCAACCGGCGTGACCGGGCTTCCTGTAACAGATCGGTCTGCTCCCGCCCGACCGGGGCAAATACCAGTAATCGGGTCTTCGGGTAATGGCTGGCCTGCTGCCGGCAGAGCTCCAGAATCACGTGTTCGGCCCCGTACAGGCCGGTGCTGGAACGCAGGTGAGTGATCGCGAATCTCACCGGCCGGTCTCCGGCTGGCAGCTTCGATAAAACGAGGTGTAGCGGGTAATCATCGCCGGCAGGGAGAAGTGCTCGACCGCACGGCTGCGGGCATGGCGACCCATGCTCGAACCGAGTTCCGCGCGATCCAGCAACTCCGCCATCGCCAGGGCCATCTGCTCCGGTGCCTGTGGCGGCACCAGAAAGCCGGTCAGACCGGCCGCCACCAGTTCGGTATTCCCGCCGACGGCCGTGGCAATGGTGGGCAGGCCACAGGCCATGGCCTCGAGGATCGCATTGGACAGTCCCTCGGTGCTGGAAGCCAGAACAAACGCGTCCAGCAGCGGGAGAAGGCTTGCCATATCCGGCTCTTCGCCATGAAAGACGACCCGGTCGGTCAGGTTGTGCCTGGCGACCTGATCGCGCAGTTCGCCTTCCAGTGGCCCACGGCCGATCAGGATCAGGCCGGCCTTCGGGTGGGCCCTGGCCACACCGGCGAATGCGTCGATCAGATCCCGGTGCCGCTTGATCGGCACCATGCGGGCCGCGCAGCCGAACAGAAACTGTTCCGGCGGCAGGCCATGAGCCTTCCGCTGTGCAATCCGCTCGCCTCCGGACCAAGGCAGGAAGTGCTCGCAGTCGACCCCATTGGGCAGGCACCTGGTTCGCGCCGGGTTGACACCTTCGCGTCTGGACAGCCGCGTCAAAATGGCCTGGGCCGGCGCGATGACCAGGTCGAAGCGATGATTGAGCAGCAAGAACAACAAGCGCAGCAACAGGCCCTTCTGAAAACCGGTATCGCGGCGATTGCTGATACGCAATGGGCCCGTCGGCAGCAAGGCACAAAACAGGTCGGATTTTTCATGCTGCGACTGGATCAGGTCGTAATCGCCACGCCTGACTCGCGCCCGCAACTCCCGCCAGACCCTCCAGGCGGACACACCATAAATGGCGCGGACCGGACGGTATTCGAGCCGGAGATTCCTGCCCGAGATCGGGAGCGGTTGTCTGCCGACAGCCTTGTCCGCTTCATCGAGCTGGATCACATCGAGCGAGAATCCGTCCGGATCCAGTCCCGCCAGCAGATAGGCCAGGAAGCGCTCGCTGCCGCCGCGCAGCACCAGGTCGGTATCGGTGAGCACCAGTATGCGTAGGGGGCGCCGCCCGGCGCCGGACACGGATTCCGGCGCGGATTCCTCTGCCGAAGACATCAGCGGAAGGTCCAGTAGCGTACTCATGGTCCGATCAGCGCCCGGCATGATAGGTCAGGTAAATCGCCACGATGTTTTCGCGGCTATCCGCGCCCACGAGATTGCTGTCGCGCTGGTTGCGCACGGCGCCAACACGACCGGACCAGCGCGGGTTGATGCGGCGGTTCAGGAACAATGACAGGCGGGCGTCGGTGTCGCGCTGATT
This sequence comes from Wenzhouxiangella sp., assembly GCA_047921095.1. Taxonomy (GTDB): domain Bacteria; phylum Pseudomonadota; class Gammaproteobacteria; order Xanthomonadales; family Wenzhouxiangellaceae; genus Wenzhouxiangella. The sequence goes on from JBLRWT010000004.1 coordinate 18,815, forward strand.
CTCGAGCCGGAAAGGCCGCCGTTCCAGACTGAACCCGCCATCCAGGGCCATGGTTGGGGACAGCCGCCAGGTCAGGCCCAGGTCAATCGACTGTTCCTCGAAATCGAGCAGCGGATCGAGCTCGAACTGGTAGTCACGCCAGGCCGCGGTCACTGATCCGTCCACCCGGCCAAACCGGAAACTCCATCCCAGAGAAATACTGTCGAGCACAAAGAATTCGTTGCCGATCCGCAATCGCCCGGTGCCGACGACCGGCAGGTCCAGCTGTTCGATGTCGCCGGCCAGCTGGCGCACGCTGTCGGACAGTTCATGGCTCGCGCTGGCTACCAGACTGTGTCGATCGTCGATGGACCAGACCAGTTGCAGGCGAGCCAGGGTGTCCTCGAGCACGCCGCCGCGGTCCAGATCGATCCAGGTGCGACCGGCGGCAATGTCCAGGTCGAAGTCGGCACGGGTGGAACGGTATCGCCCGACCAGATCGAGACGCTGAAAGTCGGCTGCGGAAAACTCATCATCACGAAAACGAGTCTCAGCCGCCTCGACCCCGGCCGAGAGCTGCCGACCTCCACCGAGTCGGCGCACTGCACGAGCCGCCAGCGCCAACCGATCGCTGTTGAATGCATCGCTGTCTTCGGCGTAGCTGTGGATGTAGCGCGCATCGAACAGGCCGCTCCAGGCCGCTGACGGTCGAACGATCCAGCGCGGCCCGGTAGTCAATACATTGGTCTGCTGGCGGTTTTCGGGCGTGTCCACGGCGGACGGGTCGATCGGCGATGCGCTGGCCACGTTCTCGACGATCCAGTCCAGGCTTTCTTCGATGATGTGCCAATTCAATCGGCCGATCAGGTTGGCTTCAAGATCGTTACCGAAGGGGCCGTGCAGGGGAACTCGCAGTTCGGCGTCGCCGGCCGCGCGCAGCGTCAGGCGGTTGCCGGAACGGGACAGATCGAGGATCGCTCGCGGCAACAGGGCGGTTTCGCTGCTGCCGCGTGGACTGATGCGGGCACGATTGTCGCTGTGCTCCAGGCCCAGCTCCAGATCCAGACGGAAGAGTTCCGGAGTCTCCACCGGGCCTGGTTCCTGCGCGAAAGCGCACTCGCAGACAACGGCCAGAATGACGGCCAGGGGAATCGGGATGCCGCGTTTCATGGCAGGTGGTTGAAGACCACTCCGGCCAGTCGTTCCCGGGGAAACACCCTTGTGGCCCGGCGGATGGTCTCGGCCCGGTGGCGACCTTCGCCGGCCACGATGACGACAAGGTCGGCTTGCTCGGCCAGGATTCGCGCATCGGGCGAACCCAGTGCCGGCGGCGCGTCGATGACCAGGCAGCGATCCTCATAGCGACTGCGCACTTCCTGGATCAGGGCGCGCATGCGCACTGAAGCGAAGTATTCGACGCCATTGAGGGCGCCGCGGCCCGCCGGTATCAGCCGCAGGCGCGGCACACCGCTTTGGTGAATGATGCTTGCCACGTTCTGATTGTTGTTGCCGAACAGGTCCATCAGTCCACTGCTGTTGTCGGCCAGGCTGAAGTCGCTGGCCACGGCCGGCCGGCGCAGATTGCAATCCATGAGGATGGAGGTACGGGCCTCATCGAAGGCAATCGAGACCGCCAGGTTGCGGGCCAGGAAGCTGGTGCCGCATCCGGCGCTCACACCGGTTACCAGGATCACCGGGTTGCGGCGGGCGCTGCCGTGCAGCACGTTGGCTCGCAGCTCACGAAACAGGTCAAGCTGGCGGTAATTGCGCAAGCCTGGATGAATCAGGCCCCGCTCACGGAGCTGGTCCGGCGCCAGCGACCGGCCTTCCGGCATTCGCGCGATGGATTGCTGTGACGAAACCAGTGCCTGGTCGTCATCCATATCGGTACTGTCGCCGCCCGCATCATTCACTTGATGAATTCCGGTTTTCATCCGCTCACCGCCAGGCGCCACCAGCCTGCTCCGATGAAAGCGAGAATGACCAGCAACGCGGCCGCCACCGCCACACGCACCTGGCCCCACCATTTACGCTGATCGTTGTCGGTCCAGAAGCGCGGCATGGCAGTCAGCAAGGGCAGGTCGGCGGCCCGCTCGAGTGCCTCGGGCGAACGCACCCGGGGGTCAATCCGGACCAGCAACAGGACCAGCCCCAGCGGCATGGCGACGGCAGCCATCAGGCCGCCGGTGGCAATGTGCAGAAAACGCAGGCCGGATGGCCGGGCGGGCTCGATGGCCGGTTCATGAAGGCTGAAGGTCAGTCCATGGCCCGTTTCATCCATGTGCATCGACAGGCGGGCATTCTCCAGCCGGTTGAGCAGGTCGGCATAGATGGACTGGTTGACCTCGTGATCGCGACTGAGCTCGGCAAGTTCGATGTCGCTGTCGGCCACCCGTCGTCCGCGCTGGAGCTCATTGGCCAGCAGGGCCTCGCCGGAGCGGATGCGCGCATCAGTGCCGGCGATTTCGCGCCGCACTCCGGCCAGCGTGCTGCCCAGCTCCAGGTGCATGGGGCTGTTCAGGGCGCGGCTGGTGTCCTCACCCCGGCGAATGCGGTCGGCCGAGGCGGCCAGTTCTTCTCTGAGCGCTTCGATGCGGTGGCGTGAACGCACCACGTCCGGGTGACGCGGGGTCAGGTCCAGCAATTGACTGTCAAGCTCGTCCTGCAGACGCGCGATCTGCTGGCGCAACTGGTTCTGGTAGCTGTCATTGCGAGTGTCCGAACCGAGTTCCCCCAGCTGACCCTGCAAGGTGACCATGCGTGAGCGCAGGTCGTGTTGCTGCATGCGCCAGTTTTCCAGGTCACGTCGCAATTCAGCCACCCGTGCGCTGACCTCAATGCCGGAACCGGGCCGGGCATCTTCGCTGGCATCGCGAAACTGTTTCAGGCGCAGCTCCGCCTCGATCAGCCGGCTGTGGTACTGACCCACCTGCGCGGCAATGAACTCATAGGCTTCACGGCTTTCCTGACGCTTGGCCTCGCTGCTTTCAGCCATGAACAGTTCGGCGAAGCTGGCGGTAACCACCTGTGACCGGGTCGGGTCGGTGTCCCAGTAGGCAATCCGGATCAGGTTGTCACGCGGTGAGCCAATCGTGGTTCGCGACTCGACGGCCTCGGCCAGGCGGTCACGCTCGGCCCGATCCGAATCTGTCACCATCCAACCGGCCGCTTCCAGCACCTGGTCCATGACCTTGCGGCTGAAGACCACTTCGCGTGCGATCGCCGCCCGGTCGTAGACACTGGTGGCGACCGCTCGACCTTCCATCAACTGGCGGATGATGTTGTCTTCGGAAACCAGGATGGTGGTTGCCGCGTGGTACTGCTTGGGCCAGAAAAAGGCCACGCCGAGGCTGATCAGTGCGATCAACACGAACACAGTCACTATCCAGGTCAGTCTGCGCTGCATTTCGCGCACACTGGCCGGGATGAGCTCGATCAAGGGCAAGGCCTGCGGGCTGCCGGGTAATTGATTCATGGTGGCTCCGGCTCTAGAAGATTCGCTGTGGAACGACGATGACATCACCTGGTGCCAGCAGGTGATTGGCCCGCAGGTCACCCTTTTCCAGCATGCTCTTCAGCGGCAGGTCATAAGTGGTGATTGCGCCGTTGTCCCGGTGACGGTGCAGCGAACTGCGGTTCGATGAAGCGAACTCGTTCGGGCCGCCGGCGGCAAGAATGGCATCAAGCACCGTCATGCCCTGGCGATAGGGCAGGGAAACCGGCGTGCGCACGGCGCCGGTCACCCGGACCCGCGACAGGTATTCATGGCTGCGCAATTCGGCAACGATGACGGTGACCTGCGGTTCATGGATGAACTCGGCCAGGGCGTGGGCGGCATCAGCGGCCACATCCTCTGGACGTCGCCCGCCGGCCTGCACGTCACCCACCAGGGGGATGGTGATCCTGCCATCGGCCCGCACCGGAACGGTGACATCGAGGTCCGGGTGGTTCCAGACACTGACCTGGATCAGGTCGTCGACTCCGATCAGATAGTCCGCGGCCGGCATGTCGGTCACGGCCGGCGGCACGGAATCTCTGGCAGGCTGGCTCGCACAACCACCCAGCGCGAACATGACGGCCAGCGTGAACGGAACCAGCAAGCGATCATATCTTGAATACAACATCCAGCAACCCTCCAAATAGGCGGTCGGACAGGGGAAAGCTGGCCCCGACCGGTCCGGGAATGCAGAGCGCATCCCGTGTCGGCAATGTAGCGACAGGACTGCTCCTGTTCCGTGCGTCAGCGAACATTACAGCGCCCTTGTGCGAACGTAATGCTTCCGTCCGGAGCAGCCCACGTGTCGTAACGTACAGACCGCAGGATTGTCTTAGGCAACACTGATGCTTCCCCGCTGGCGCCTGATCGATACTGGCTGCCTGAGGGCGCCGGATGACAATTTGGTCAGTCGGGAAAAATTCCTGGAGAACACACATGAATACATTGAACACACTGAAGTGCATGAAATGCGCGGCTGTATTGGTGCCGGCCCTGGTATTGGGCATGCCCTTGGCGAATGCCATGATTGGCTCGGACCTTGATGGTCAGAGCACTGACCAGCGCGCAATGGGCTCGGATCGGTCAGGCATGCATGCCAGCGCCCACAACGGCTACCTGAATGCCCTGCCCGCTCGTGGCTATCACTCCGACAGTCTGATTGGTGCAGAGGTGAAGAACCGACGCAATGACGAAACAATCGGCAAAGTCAGCAATCTCGCGCTGGACGAGGATGGCCAGGTGATTGCAGTGATCGTCGGTGTCGGCGGCCTTATGAGCATTGGCGAGCGTGACGTGGCGATTGCATGGGATCAGATCGAACGAAAGGTGGCTGGTGATGAAGTCACACTTTCGATCGACATGACCGAAGAAGCCCTGAAGGACGCGCCCAAGTACTCCAGCGACCGGAAGGACTCACGCGACCCGACGACCACTCGCCGGTAATT
>JBLRWT010000005.1:0-23085 GCA_047921095.1 Wenzhouxiangella sp.
CGCGGCGGGTGTCTTCACGGTCCTGGTATTCGGCCAGGCAGGACGAGGTTTTCAGCACCATCGAACATTCGAGGTAATCGGTGATTTCGATCAGGGCCGCTCTTATGGCTTCGCCGGCCGGGGTTTTTTCTTCATGGGCGAGGTTGCCGCCGACCCAGCCGCGACTGGCGCGCAGGTTGACTCCGGTATCCGACGTGCGACCCTCGACGCTGCGCACGAACGCCAGTTCGCCGGTGTTGGCATCGACGACTCGGAGATCGACGGCAATATAGGCCTGGGTGCGCGAGCCCCCGACGCCGAGATTGGTGCTGCGGCCGCCGATATTGATGCCGCGCAAGTTGACCCCGCCGCCAGTGCGGCCGGCCTGTTCCGAATATTCGGTCACCGTGCCCAGCACGATGTACTCGGCGCCGACCAATTGGCCGATTTCGGCGGCAGTACTCGGGTTGACTCGCCCGGATGCGCCGAGATCCTGCTCCCGCATGACCGCCTCCAGATTCGATCTCTCCACGATGGTGAAAGCGCCGATGGCGGCCAACTCGTTGGCCAGCATGCCGGACAGCTCCTCACCCACGCCGCTGCGCCACCAGGCGGCTCCGGTGGCCTCGTTCTTGAATTCGGCCACACCCAGTACCGGCCTGTCGGCCAGGGTGGTACCACTGATCAGGATCAGAAAAACAAAAAGAAAACGTCTCATGGTGATTTCCCTAGTCAAAATTGCTTGTCTCACATCCCATAACGGGAAAACGGCGGATTTGATGCCGTCAATTCAAAAAAATCGGCTTCAATATTAGTATCAAGGTGCCTTTTTGATATTCTAGCGATCGGATTCAGGGAGCAGAAGCGATCGTGGCTAATCGGGTGGTGGTGTTGTTTTGCCTGTTCTTGCCGGCATTGGCGAGTGCGGATGACGGGCTTGCGCTTGAGACGTTCTTCAAGTTGCCTGAATATGAATCCATGGTGATCTCCCCGGGTGGCGACTTTCTTGCCGTCACCGTCCCCCAGGGGAATAGCACCGGCGTGGTGATCCTGGACATCAGTGATTTTCCCCAGGTCAAGCCATCGGCCCAGCTCTCGCCGGCTGAACGTGAGCATGCCACCAACCTGTTCTGGGCCACCAGGGATCGCCTGTTGTTCACGACCAATCGCCAGGGCGGATCGCTGGCCATTCCAATGCCAACCGGCCAGGTCTTTGCGGTCAACGCGGATGGCTCCAATCGGCGTCGCATTTTTGGCCCGGAGCGGAGATCCAGGGTATTCCGGAGCATCGGTTTTCTGCATCGTCTGCCGGATAATCCCCGACAGGTTCTCGTCCTGGAGCGAGCCCATGACAACCCACGGCCATTCGCTTCCCGGCTGAACATCCTGCGTGAAAACCACTTGAGTACGGCCGCCGGCTCGCCGCTGTCAACTGGCATCCTCGGTGTTGATCAGCGCGGTCGCGTTCTTTTCGCCCAGGGCATGACCGATGATCTGGAAAGCCAGTTCTCCTGGCGACCGGATGAAGACAGCGCCTGGCGCTCCTTCAAGAACCCCTTTGAAGGCGACATCCGGTTCTGGGGGTTTGATGAAAGCGGAGATCATTTCTTTGTCGCTTCACGCGATCAGAATGCCATGGGCGTGTTCCAGTTCAATGTCAAGTCCGGCGAATACTCCAAATTGCTCAGCGATGATCGGCATGAGCCGCTGGCGCCGGTCTGGGGTCTGGACGGCACGACGCTGATCGGCGCGGTGTTTGATTCCGGTCGTCCGGAGGTCAAGTTCATTGATGAGAATCATCCCACCTCGCGCATGGTGCGCAGCCTGGTCAATGCCTTGCCCCACTACAGCGTCCAGCTCACGAGCTATACCGACGATCATCGCTACGCGGTGGTTCGCCTGTCCAGCGATCAGGAGCCGGGTGTGTTCATGCTGCTCGATGTGGAAAACATGGGTCTGAACGAATTGGTCGCCCAGCGCGAGTGGGTGCCGGTTGAAAGAATGGCCCGGATGCAGCCCATCCAGTTCCAGGCTCGTGACGGGCTGGAGCTGGAAGGTTTCCTGACCGTGCCTCCCGGCGCAGAAGCAAAAGACCTGCCGCTGGTTGTCGAAGTGCACGGTGGCCCGCACGGTATCCGCGATTCCTGGTCGTGGCAACCGTGGGTACAGGCCATGGCATCGCGCGGCTATGCTGTGCTGCAGGTCAATTTCCGCGGCTCGGGTGGCCGCGGCTCTCAGTTCGAGAGTGCCGGGCACGGGCAATGGGGCGGCGCGATGCAGGATGATGTCACCGATGCGGTGCGCTGGGTCGTTGAACAGGGGATCGCCAATCCGGATCGAATCTGTATTTCCGGCGCCAGCTTTGGCGGCTACTCGGCCATGATGAGCGCGATCAGAGAACCGGATCTATACCGATGTGCGTTTGCATTTATCGGGATCTACGATCTGGAGGAGCTCAAGAAGGTCGGCAATGTTGCCCAACGGGTATCGTGGGGTCCGGCTTTCCTCGAGCGTGTCCTGGGATCGGACCCGGCCCGCTTGCACGAACATTCACCCAGCCGTCATGCCGACCGGATTCAAGCCGAGGTATTCATTGCCCACGGGGCAGAAGACCGCCAGGCCCACTTCGATCAATACCACATCATGACCGCTGCACTGGAGAAGGCTGGTGTGCGCCACCAGAAGCTGTTCGTTGCCGGTGAGGGTCACGGCTTTTTCGATCTCGACAACAACGTCAAGCTCTATTCCACCGCACTCGACCTGTTTGATCGCACCATCGGCACCGGCTGGCGGCCTGAGGCAAGGGCTTCAGACTGACGCCGCATTATTCGGTTTTCCAGACCACCACTTGCCAGTCGGCCCGGTGCCGGGACGAGGTATCAAGGGCCAGGTAATAGGTCTTGCCCTCTTCCACGGTCAGCTCGACCGTGTTGTTTTCGGGGATGTGGCGCTGTGAAGACGACCGCCCGACCGCGCCGGTGAAATCAGTGCGTACCTGGGCCCTGCGCGCCTGGATCGTGTAGTCGCCGGGTTTGAGCCAGACCCCTTCGGAACGTCCACGGCCGACCAGTTCGCCGTTGATTTCAGTGATTTCCACCCGGTACAGGCCACGTGCCGGCTGATCAATGGCGCCGCTGACATGCCCGTGCGGTTGGGTCGGGCTGACGAACCAGTCCTGGGCCAATGCCGGAGGCAGCATGATGATGCCCGCCAGGGTCGCCACAAAAAACAGGGTCTTGCGTTTCATGAGCACCGTTTCCTGAAGGGGGATCAGTACTTAGAGAGCGCCGGCGCGCTGAGGTTCCGCGGGAAACTGGAAATCGATCTTGCCATGGACCGGTTGGCCGTCGAAGGCGTGCTCGGCGTACGGGCCGTCACGGCTGACCCAATGCATGAACAGATGCAGCGACCAGCGGTTGGGGTTGGGGTGCGTTCGACCGTGCATGAACTCCACGCCATGATAGAACACGGCATCTCCGGGCGCCATGGTGAACGCGGTTGATTGGTCAGCGCCGAAATCGTCATCCCCCCGCTTGGTGGCTCGCTGGTGTTCCGGTACCGGCTTGCTGCCGACTTCGAGCGCCCACGGGATATCGTCCGAGTAGGCCAAGGTCAGCGAGACGGAGTGCTCGCAGGCTGGGCGGTCGCAGTGAACCCGGCAGATATCACCCTTCTGATAGGTTCGAAAATAGGCGTAGGTCGGCAGAACCGGCTCGCCGGCCATCAATGCCATGCGCGGCGTCAGGCCCCAGAGAAAGGTCAACAGCGCGGGCGACTGATAGCCATATCCCTCGTAGCAGGGCTTGTTGCCAATGGTCGGCGGGGCCAGCATCGCCTGGCCACGGCCTTTGACCTGCAGGCTGAGTTGATAGGCCAGGGCATCGGCCAGCTCGCGCGGGTAGAGGCCGCGCACACAGGTTGCTCCGCGTTGCAGGTATTCTTGCTGGTCATCCATCATCAAACATCATCATCAGGATCATCATCGGAAATCATTCGAATCAATCATTGGGCATCGGGGCCGTTCAGATTCGGGCTCCACACTATCACCTCCGCCAGGTTCAGGCCAGATGATGCGACCCGGCTGGCCGGCCGGCCGATCGTCCGGGAGGCGGCATTATCAGGTTATAATGACTACGGCGAAAGCTCCCAGACCTTTTTATCCTGAACATCCGCCAGCGTGGTCTGGCTGGCTGTTTCATGTACTGACAGGACCTGATTGCATGGCTTCCAAGCTTGAAACCCTTAATGAGTGGGTCGCCGCGGTTGCGGAACGCACGCGCCCCGATCGAATCCACTGGTGTGACGGCTCTGACAACGAAAACCGTCGCCTGATCGATCAAATGCTCGCCTCGGGTGATCTTCATGAGCTCAATCCCGACACCCATCCTGAGTGCTATCTGCACCGTTCGGCCCCCAATGATGTGGCCCGGGTCGAGCACCTGACCTTTGTCTGCACCGAGCGCGAGCAGGACGCCGGACCCAACAACAACTGGATGGCGCCGGCCGAGGCGCATGCCTTGATGAACGGTCTTTTTTCCGGTTGCATGGCTGGACGCACTCTTTATATTGTGCCGTATTGCATGGGTCCGATCGACTCGCCCCTGTCCCGCTGCGGCGTCGAGATTACCGACAGCCCCTACGTGGTCGTCAACATGCGCCTGATGACGCGCATGGGGAGCGCCGCACTCGAGCGTATCGAGCGCGATGGCCACTTTGTCAAAGGGCTGCATTCGACCGGTGAGCTCGATCCGGAGCGCCGCTACATCATGCATTTCCCCGAAGAGCTGAGCATTCAGAGCTTTGGCTCCGGCTATGGCGGCAATGCGCTTCTGGGCAAGAAATGCCATGCCCTGCGCATCGCCAGCTACCAGGCCCGTACCGAAGGCTGGCTGGCCGAGCACATGCTGATCGTCGGCATCGAGAATCCGGCCGGTGAAGTCCGCTATATCGCCGCGGCCTTCCCGTCGGCTTGTGGCAAAACGAACCTGGCCATGCTGATTCCGCCGCAGGCCTATCGCGAAGCCGGCTGGAAGGTCTGGACCGTCGGAGACGATATTTGCTGGCTGCATCCCGGCGACGATGGCCGCCTCTACGCGGTCAATCCCGAGGCCGGCTTTTTCGGCGTGGCGCCGGGTACCGGGGCCGGCACCAATCCCAATGCCCTGGCCATGCTGGACAAGGGCGCGATTTTCACCAACGTGGCCGTGACCGACGACAATCAACCCTGGTGGGAAGGCCTCGACGACAGGGTACCGGCCCGCGACTGGCAGGGGCGTGACTTCGATCCGCGCAACGCGCCGGCGGCGCACCCCAACTCCCGATTCACCGTCTCGATCACCCGTTGCCCGAGCTATTCCGACCAGGCCGAGAATCCGGCCGGCGTACCCATCGATGCCATCGTGTTCGGTGGGCGGCGAGCCAGCTTGATTCCGTTGGTTCTGGAGGCCGAGGACTGGACACAGGGGGTGCTGCTGGGTGCGGCCATGGCCTCGGAAACCACCGCGGCGGCGACCGGCCAGGTGGGCGTGGTTCGCCGCGACCCGATGGCCATGAAGCCGTTTTGCGGGTATCACTTCGGCGATTACTGGGGGCACTGGCTGGCCGTCGGCGAGCGCCTGAGTCAACCACCGAAAATATTCCAGGTCAACTGGTTCCGGCGCGATGACGACAACGGTTTCATGTGGCCCGGGTTCGGCGAAAACCTGCGGGTCCTGGAATGGATTCTCGATCGCTGCCAGGGCAACGGCCAGGCCACGGCCACCCCGGTGGGTCACTTGCCGACAACGGACGCCTTGCGCCTGGATGGTCTCGACGATCTTCCGGACCTGGAAGCCCTGCTCGAAGTCGACGCCGAAGGCTGGCGAGCCGAACTTGCCGAGGTCGACAGCCACCTGGACGAATATGGGGCGCAGGTGCCTGCCGCATTGCGGGAAGCACTGCAGGGAATGCGGCGAAAGCTGGACTGATGACCTGCCGCCTTGCGGGCCGGGATGGTCGGTCCCGTGTATTGACCGGTCTGAAGGGAACAATCCGCCTCGCGCACGGTCAACGTTCAGGCCGTTGATCGTTACCAACGAAGTAACTCGCCGGTAGTGGCCGCACACCGGCCTCCGACCACACCATAAAGGCAAGCAATGACGAATTTCTCAGCCTGGCGCCTCACCGCCGCCGCCTTCCTGTTTCCGCTGGCCCTGGCGATTGCCGCCGATGAACGGTTGACGCCGGTTCCCGAACCCGACCTGGCCACGCTGGAGCCCAGCGTGCGCGAAGCTTTGCTGCGTGCGCGCTCGGGCTTTCAGGAAGCCAGCTTGCAGGCCGAAGGCGACGAGGATCTCGGTGATGTTTATGGCGAGCTTGGGGCCTGGTACCAGGTTCACGGGCTCAGTCACGAAGCCCGGGCTGCCTATCGTAATGCGGTGACCCTGGCGCCGTTGCGTTTCGAGTGGCAATATCTGTTGGCCAGCGTCCACGACGAACTCGAGGATGTCGATGCTGCCATGGCGGGCTACAGTCGGGCGATCGAAATCGCCCCGTCCTACGCTCCCGCCCTGGTTCGCCGCGCCCGGTTGCACCGGGAGCGCGGCGACACAGCCAGCGCCGTGGTGGATCTTGAGCGGGCACAGATTCTGGATGACAGCATTCCCGCCGTTCATGCTGAACTCGGTCATGCCCGGTTGGCCGATGGCGAACTTGAATCAGCGATCAGGGCGTTCGAGCGGGCGCTTGAGCTCGATCCCAATGCGTCGGCGCTTTACGGCCCGCTGGCCCAGGCCCACCGCGAGCTTGGCGATGCCGATAAAGCACGCCAGTTGCTGGCCCGACACGGCCAACGCGAGGCCGCCTTGCCGGACCCGGCGGCCATGAGCCTTCTCAGTCTTTCGCGCAGCTCCGAGCACTACTTCCAGCTCGGAATGGCGCACGCCGAGGCTGGCGCCCACGTCGAAGCGGCCCAATTGATCGGTCAGGCGATCGAGCTCAGGCCGGACTACCCAGCGTATTATCGGGCGCTGGGCGAGCAGCTCTATCAGGCCGGGAATTTCGCCGCGGCCAGGCAGGCCCTGGGGCGAGCGGTGGAGCTTGAGCCTGGCAGCCGCGGATTGCTTCAGAATATCGGCGTGGTCGAGTTCGAAATGGGTGAATTCGCTGCCGCTGCCGCCTCATTTGCCCGGGCTATCGAGTTGGGCGCCGATTCGAGCGATGTCAGGATCCTCAAGGCGCGCGCCCGAATGATGGCTGGCGGCCCTGGCGCCGCCATTGCCCAACTTGATGAACTGGCCGCTGCCAGTGGCCAGGGGGACGCGCTCGAGGCCCGCTATTGGCTCGGCATGGCCCTGTTGCTGGATGGCCAGTGTGATCCGGCTCAAAACCTGTTTCGACAACTCTGGGATCAGTCCGGGGAACGCCACGGTTCGGCTTTGATGGCGTTGGTGCGGGTGCGTGCCACCTGCGTTCAATCCACCCGGGCCGAGCTGGACGAAGCTGTGGAATGGGCCGAGCTGATTTATCAGGCCCTGCCGGCCGTGGAGACGCTGGAGACGCTGGCTATGGCCTATGCGGCGACGGGCCGCGGCGACGAGGCCGTGGAGACCCAGGCCCTGGCCGTATTCGAGGCGCACCGGGGCAATCTCGTCGACCGCTTTGGCGACCTGGCCACCAACATGGATCGCTACGCCAATGGCCAGAAAGCGTTGCGCCCGTTTGCCGCCAACCACCATGTTCTGACGCGGCTGGAATGATGGCAAACCCGCACGCCCTGGCAAGCCCTCCGATCGAACGCTGAGCCGATTTCAGGCATCACGGTTGTCCGTGCCGCTATCGTCATCAGTTGTTCGGGCACGTTGCACCCACGCGGCGGCGTACTTGTCGAAAGTGTAGATGGCATACGCAGTCGCCATCAACACGCCACGGTGACCGTCCAGAAAGCCCAGGCGGCGCACATAGAGCAAGGCAAAGCCGATCAGCATGCGTGCCCACGCGCCGGCCGGGGAAACACGTCGACGATCGGCGATGCGCGCGGCGCTGATCAGCGCGTAGCGGGTCATCTTTTCCTTCAGGTGAGCGTAGTCGCGAAACGTGACGTGGCGGATTGGCGCGCCCAGCGGCACGATGCGCCCGTCCAGCTCGACGTCCTCATGCACATCGGCATCATTGAAACGTGCGCCGATGCGCCGGAACAGGCGGCAGTGGTAGCGGCCGTCGGCGCCAAAGAACACGGGCTTGCCGAAGACTTCCGACACCCAGGCAATGCGAAAACCCGTCACTCCGGCAGGCCTGCTCAGCCAGGCATCGATCTCGCGGCGCAGTTCGGCAGTGACCCGCTCGTCGGCATCGATGCTGAGCACCCAATCCCCGCTGGCGCGTTCCAGGGCGAGTTGCTTCTGCCGTCCGTAGCCGTGCCAGTCCAGCTTCCAGATCCGATCGGTGTAGGAGCGAACAATATCCAGGGTGCCGTCGTCGCTGCCGGAATCGACCACCACGATTTCGTCAGCCCAGCCGGCCACCGGGTCCAGGCAGGCGGCGATCCGGTCGGCCTCGTTCTTGCAGATCACGATCACCGATAGCGTGGCCGCGCGCCGGTGGTCCCGGCCAATCCAGCGAAACCGTGCCTGCTCGAGCAGGCCCAGGGCGATACTGATGGTGATCAGCAGTCCGGCCGAAAGAGCCGGGGAGATCGCGGTCAGCAGGGCGATCCACCATAGCGCGACCAACCCGAACACGGCGCCGGACAGGATCCGGAGCTTCAGCGGGGGAATGAAGACGAAGTGCCACAGGTAGACCAGAATAATGGCGCCCAACTGCAGCGCCCCAACCAGTGCCAGGGGATGTGTCTGGAGGCCGGACGGGGGCAGCCAAAAGCCCCCAAACGCCAGCGCGGCAGCCAGCGCCAGCAAGGCCGGCCATGGTTGGCGGCCGACCATCACGATGGCTGCGTAGCAAAGACCACAGGCCAGGATCAGGAGTGCTGAGCCGCTGAGCGGCAACTCGGTCAGCCACCACAATATGGCTGCGGCCAGATAACCGTAGCCGAGCATGCGGTGGCGGCGTTGCCACAAACCGGGTGAGGTGACTGGAAGGCGCTGGTTCATGCTGATCAGGTCATTCGGGGCTGCCATATTGTATCCGCGCTGCCGGCCTGAGCGTCTTCTGGACAGGAGACCAATGTGGCGGATGGCCTGTCGATGGCAATGAGGGCGCGAATTTCCGCGGCGAAGATCCGCGACCCTCAAATTGGCTAAAAAACATACTTAATGTATGAAATCAACAGTTTAATTATTCAATTGGCGTTTAAAATGGATTTACATCTTCTTAACCTACCCCCTTTTCATTGCCACTGGTTAGTGCTAGTATCCGCACAGAGTCAAGGTTCCTGTCCGTGAGGTGAGGTGTATTTATGCAGTTTCATCGCGGGTTGTGGCCCATTCGCTCAGACACATGAAATGCAATTCAATGCAGAACCAAAGACATCATTCGGAGAGTCTAAGATTATGAATCAAAACCACCGTAACCCACTAGCCTCGGCAATCAGCTACGCACTCGGTGCGGGCATGGTTGCCGGCTTGGCTTTTACCGCTGCGCCGGTAATCGCCCAGGATGACGAGGACGCGGCACTAGACCGCATCCAGGTCACGGGCTCGCGCATTCAGCGCACCGACGTCGAATCGACCTCGCCTTTGTTGACGGTCAGTCGCGAGGCCATCCTTGCCTCGGGTCTGCAGAATGTCGGTGATGTCCTTCGCAACCTGAACCAGGCCGACTCACTGGGCCTGACCAACCTGACCAGCTCGACCAACGCCAATGACGGCACCCAGACCATCTCGCTGCGCGGCCTTGGCGCCGGGCGCACCCTGGTTCTGGTCGACGGTCGCCGCTGGCTGGCCCTTGGTGGCGGTGGCGTGGACACCACGCAAATCCCGACCCAGGTCATCGAGCGTATCGAGATTCTTGGTGACGGCGCGTCTGCCGTGTACGGTTCCGATGCCATCGCAGGGGTAATCAACATCATCCTGCGTGACGATTTCGAAGGCATGGAAGTGGATCTGTTCTACGGTGAGACCGACGAGGGTGACGGCGAGAATACCGTCTACTCCTTCACCACGGGTCACCGCGGTGACCGCGGCAACCTCATTTTCAACATAACCCGCAATGACCAGGAAGAAATCGCGGCCGGTGATCGCTCGATCTCGCAGTTCCCGGTGGCCTTCGTTCCCGAGGCTTTCGGTTCGGCCTTCGGCCGTTTCGGAATCTTCAATGTGCCGGGTGGGCCCAGTCTCGCCTTGAATCCGGCAAATGAACAGCCGGGCCTGGCCCCCGGGGACCGTTCGCCTGAGGACTTCATTCCCTTCGGCAACGCGACCCGATTCAATTTCGCCCCGACCAACTTCCTGCTGACCCCGTCGACCCGTCTCAGTGCCTTTACCCGTGGTACGTTCGACATCACCGACGACATTCAGTTCTTCGGTCAGTTCACCTACAACCAGCGCAAGTCGCGCACCGAGATCGCGCCGGTGCCGCTGACCGGTGGTGGATTCGGTGGTCCGCAGTGGAACTTCCCGATCTCCGGCGACAGCGTGTTCAACCCCTTCGATGTGGACATCCCGGCCTTCGGCTTCCGGATGCCCGGCAACCGGACCAACATCCAGGACTTCGACACCTACTTCGGTACTTTCGGTCTGCAGGGTGATTTCGATTTCGCCGATCGTCCGTTCAACTGGGATGTGGCCTACTCGCGTGGCGAGTCCAGCCGCAGCTCGACCGGCGAAAACTTCGTCAACCTGCTCCGCCTGCAGCAGGGCGTGGGCCCGTCGTTCCTCAACGACGACGGCATCGCTACCTGCGGCACCCCGGAAAACCCGACCCCGTTCCTCAACGGTCAGGCCTGCGTGCCGGTGAACTTCTTCAACGGCGTGTCCGGACTGACCGACGAAATGCTCAATTTCGTCGACCAGGGACTGGTGCAGAAGCAGAACTCTGGGCTGACGGAATGGCAGATCAACCTGTCCGGCGAGTTGTTCGACCTGCCGGCCGGTCCGGTCGGTTTCGCCATCGGTGGCGAGCGCCGGCGCAACACCTGGCAGGACCAGCCTGACTCGACCATCCTGGCAGGCATCAACTCGACCAACTTCCGCGAGCCCACCCAGGGCAGCCAGTTGGCCGAGGAAGGCTACTTCGAGCTGGCCATTCCCCTGCTGGCCAATGTGCCGGCATTCCAGTACCTGGAACTCAGCGTAGCCGGCCGCTTCTCGGACTTCGAGAACGAAGGTCTGGTCGGCGAGCGGGAGGTCAAGGAAAGCTTCACCAACGAAAGCTTCAAGTTTGGCCTGCGCTGGAACGTGTTCGATGACCTGATGCTCCGGGGTAATTACTCCGAGACCTTCCGCGCCCCATCAGTGAACAACCTGTTCCAGGGTGGTTCAGAAGGCTTCCCCGGTGGTGTCGATCCGTGTACCAATGCAGAGTTCGCTGGCAACCCCTACGCTGACTTGACCGCTGAGCAGCAGGCCCGCTGTATTTCCCTGGGTGTGCCGGAAGGTGGCGCGCCGCAGCAGACCTCGCAGATTCGCGGCCTGTTCGGTGGTAACCCGAACCTGCAGCCGGAAGAAGGCGAAACCAAGACCATCGGTGTCGTCTACAACCCGGCCTGGGCCGACGGCCTCGACCTGGCGTTGGACTTCTGGGATGTCAAGCTCGACGATGCCTTGTCCGGTCGTGGCATTGGCGCGATCCTGAACGGCTGTATCCGGGATGGTGAGTTGGTCGACTGTGGGTTCATCACGCGCGGTCCTACCGGTGAGATCTCCGAGATTCGCTCCGGCCAGTTCAACCTGGCCAGTATCCGGATCAAGGGTTATGACTTCAACGGTAACTACCGGATGAACACCGATACCATGGGTCGCTTCGCGTTGGGCTTGAACGCCACCTATACGTCTTCGGCCAAGTTGACCACTGGTGCGCTGTCTGAGGCAGCGGACGTGGTTGGTCGGGCTCAGGGTGCTTTCGGTGGTCCGACCTGGCGCTGGCGTGCAAATGCCTCGCTGAACTGGAACTTCGGTGACTTCGGCCTGACCTACACGCTGCGTTACCTGCACAGCCTGACCGAGGACTGCCGCGGTTTCGAGGGCCTGTTCGACGCTGGCATCGCCACCCGTCAACTGTGTTCGGACCCGGAAAACCTGGATGCCGAGGGCGACCCGTTTGCCCAGAACAACGTCGGTTCGGTGACCTACCACGATATCTCGGGTACCTACGAGACGCCGTGGAACTCCACCATTCGTGCCGGTGTGCGGAACCTGTTCCAGAAGGATCCTCCGTTCATGGTCTCGCCGTTCGCCAACTCGTTTGATCAGGCGTACGACAATTCCTCGTTCTGGTTCGTGAGCTACAACCAGCGCTTCTGATTGCCTGCTGACCAGTTTTATAAGGTCAGCAACAACCAGCAAGCCAAAAGCAGCCCCGGTCTCCGGGGCTGCTTTTTTTATTGGGATATCGATACAATCGCAATCGCTGTACAATCGAATATCGGCCCGACGCTTCGGTGCTTTTTGTTTCCCATCACAATCTCGACCTGACCCATGATCAACCCTGCCATTGATATTGCCGCGGTTCGCCGCGGGCTGGACCAGACTGGACGGGTCCAGATCCCCGAATTTCTACAGCCTGACGTTGCCGAGAAACTGGTGGGCTGCCTGGAAACCGAAGTGCCCTGGAGCCTGGCGCTGCATCAACAGGGCAGCTCGCATCGTCTGCCGGCCGAAGAGTACGCCGGCATGGATGCAGAGCAGCGCGCCGGCCTGGTGCGCGAACTGGCCATGGAGGCCCGTGGGCAATATGGCTTTGTCTACGAAAGCTACATGATGATCAAGGCTTATGTGGATCAGACCGAGCCTGGCCTGATGCTGCATCAGCTATCTGAATTTCTTAACTCCGAGCCGTACTTGAAGTTTGCCCGGCAACTGACCGGTTGCGACCAGATCCGGCGCGTCAGTGCCCAGGCCACCTGCTATCGACCGGGGCATTTCCTTCGGCTGCATACCGACAAGGTGGATGAAGAGGGGCGTATCGCCGCTTACGTGATCAACCTGACCCCACGCTGGAATGCAGACTTTGGCGGCATGCTGAACTTCCTCGGCGCCGATGGCGCCGTATCCGAGGTTTTTTATCCCTGGTTCAATTCCTTGAGCCTGTTTCGAGTTCCTGCCTGGCACTTTGTCAGCCCGGTGGCCTTATGGGCCAACCAGCCACGTCTTGCGATCACCGGCTGGTTCCAGTCATGACGGACAAGGAGAGGCCAGCCACCTCGCTGGCTGTTTCTTACGCCGACGATCTATCTCGCCGCACCGTGGTCGAAGCGCTTGAGCGCCGTCTGCACGGCCGTCCGGTGCCTGCATCGACACTGCTCGATCATGCCGGGCGCCAGCCGGAATTTGCCGGGGCCTGGCTGGCCCATGCCCTGGGCAGTGCGGCCGGGCTTCGTGAACTGGCACTGGTCCTGGCCGTGGCTGACCGGGCGCTGCCGAAAGTCTTGAGTGATCTAGGCGATTTCTGGACCGATGTGGCCGGTCGTCTTGGGCTTTCGTTCGACCAGGCGCTGGCCGACCAGAAATGCGTTGCGATTCTCCGTGAGCACGGGATACCCGAGGCCGCCCACAGTGCGCCGGTGGTGCGGGTCTGGGCGGTGCTGGAGGCCATGCAGGGGGTCGTGCCAGTCAATCAGGGAACGGGTCCGGTGGCGATTGTTGATCTGCCCGTCGCCTCCCGGTACCTGGACGAGCTGCGCGAACTGGCCCGGCCGCGACTGCAGGCGGCTGATGTGTATGGTCAGCAGCAAAAGGGCGAGAAGCTGCCCCTGGTTCGTGACAGTGACCAGGCGCTCATGGACACGCCCACGGCCTCGCCGTTGCTGGGTTGCATGGAGCGCCTGATGGCCGTGGCTGCCGGCAAGGCGCTGGCATACGCCGAGCCGATGGTCATCCTGCGCTATGCGCCGGGCCAGCAGTATCACTGGCACCGCGACTACATTCAGCCGTCCAGCGAGGATGTGCGCCGTGAGATTGCATCGTTTGGCCAGCGCATTCACACCGGCATTGTCTACCTCAATGATGGCTTCGAGGGCGGCGAAACCGAATTTCGCGACTGGGCACTGTCATTGCGGCCGCGCGCGGGGCAGTGTATCGGGTTTTCCAGTGTGGATGCCGAAGGCAATCTCGATGCCAACTCCATTCACCGCGGTACTCCGGTGATCCGAGGTGAAAAATGGATCGGAACCCTGTGGTTCCGCTCGCGCCGACTCTGGAGCCGCGAGGGACTGCTGGGTTCTTAGGGAACAGCGCGTTACGGCCGAGCGGCGCAGCGCTGTCGCGGAGCAAACAAAAAAACCTTTAAACGCGAAGACGCAAAGACGCGAAGGTAAAAGATTCAAACCCTTTGCGTCTTAGCCTAGGCAACGGAGGACGGGCGGTTTGCGCTCGAGCGCAAGAAGCACGGCCGTAGTGCCGTAGGGCGTGTCTTCGCGTTTCAAAGGTTTTGTTTTTTAGCTTTAAAACAATAGGTTACGAATTTGTTTGATGAGAGACCCGTCGCGCCCGTGCAGAGTTATTCAGAGGTTCCCTAGCTCTTGTTCTCTTCGGCAGCGACGTGAAACCAGGTGTTGAAGGCCACGGTGATGCGTTCGCCCTCGCCCGTGAAAGGCTTGACCTCATGCAGCAGCCAGGAAGGAAACAGCACCAACTGTCCGGCCTGCAGTTGGAAAGTGCGACTGCTCATGTCGAATGGTGGGCGCATCTGCGCCGTACCGGCATCGACGAACATGGTGTTCATGACGAACGGGTTGATGAAGGTCAGATTCCCGCTGCTGGCACTTTCGGCATCATGCTGGCCGCCGCTGACGCAGTACACGCCTGACCAGGACGCCATCGGATGGTTATGCAGGCTGAAGTAGCCGTGACGGCGGGTGATGTGGAACCAGGCATCGGTCCCGATGCGAATGCGACGCAGGAAATCGGCATCGTAACCATTGATCTTCGCTACCAGTTCCATCAATCGATCCCAGCAGAACTGGCGCAGTTTTCTGATCGGTGGGTCTTCCCACTTGAACAGGTCGAAATGACTTTCGAACAGCGCCTCGTTGCGCTGGGTATACGGGCTGGGGTTGGCAAAGCGCGCCCCTTCAGCCTCTTTTTTCAGGAACAACTCACGCAGGTCGTGATTCAGCCCGTCCTGGGTCGAGCGCCGGGCAAAGGCCAGGGGTACGGCAAAGGTTGGTTGAATTTCAAGCATGTCAAGTCCCCTTCCGGACCAGCAGGGTTTGCGGTCGTCGCTGACGGGCGGTCTTGAACAGCGAGAAAGTCCGGTTGACGTAGTTCGACACTTCGCTGATCTGCTGCAGGTAAGCACGCAAAGGTTCGGTCATTTCCGCCTCGTGCAGGCGAACGGGCGCGGCAGGGTCGGGCGTTTCGAAGCGCACGTAGAACCAGGGTTCGCCGCGCCTCAAAACCAGTTCGGAATCCAGGTCATGCCACTCGAATGCCCACATCAGCAGGCGCGGCCAGACATCGATCGGAAATCGGCCGCAGAGCTGTACGCCGGGCAATTGTTTCGGGCGATAGTGCAGATAGGCCGGGAACTGGTTGAGGTAGACCGGGTCATCGGACAGAAACAGATAGGGCGTTGTCACCTGGACCACCGGCTTGTCGGGATAGCGCCATTCGTGCTGCGGCATGACCACGAACAGCCGGTCCATCATGCCGGCACGGACCGAGCCCTGGTTGCCATCGAGGTTGGTGATCTGCATCTGACCCTGGTTGTTCCGGCTGATGCGAAAATGCAGGTCGAACGGAACCGGGATGATGAAGTGGCGCCGATCGAATTCGATCACCGCCGGGCACAGGCTGGCCGACTTGGACGAGCCGGGCTTGGGATGCTGCGGCTGAAATGGCCGGGGCGCTTCCCAGATCACGCCGGCCTGGTCGGTATCGATCAGCCAGCCGACGTCAACGCCACGGCCACGCTGGCTGCCTGCCTCGGGCCTGGCGGATCGGAACAGGCGCTGCATCAGCGGTCGTTTGCTTGTTGGCATGATTGGACGATGGTCGTTCGGTATTGACCTAGTTTATCATTCTGCTTTGGGCCGCAGCGCACGGCCGGATCAGAAGCCGTCGAACAGGCTCACCCCCGAAGACAGCCGGGCACGGTAGTGAGGCCAGTGACGGGCCTGCTGATAAGGCCCGTCGTCGACTGCCGCGGCCAGCCGCTGCCCGGCGTCGGCATCGAATTCCATGTTCAGGGCCTGGCCCAGCCGAGTCAGCTCCTGGTCGCTCTGATCAAGCAGCCGTTCGAGTTCGACTTCGATGAATTTCAGCGACAGCATCGGCCGCAGGTGGTCGAGCAATTCGTCGTCTTCCCGTTTGGCTGCCAGCATTTGCTCGATGTCACGGTAGCCGGCCATCGCCCAGTACAGTTCAAGGGCCGCGGGTTCGGCCTGCGGCAGAATCACCTGGGCGCCCGGAAAGTAGCGCGCCAGCGTCGGCAGGCTGGCCGCTTCCCACCAGCACGGTTCGATTGCGCCGGAGACCGGCGGCTGCCCGCTCAGCTCCGCCAGGAATCGCCTGCGCCCCACCCGTTGGCGGCCCTCGTCGATGCCGGCAACTTGTTCCGGCGTCAGTGGCAGGCCGAGCGCATCCCGGCGCCGCTGGCGGAGTGCCGGATCAAGCATTGCCAGCCCGGGCTGATCCTGCAGGGCAGCCAGCAGAAGGTCGCAGCCACTGCCAGGCCAGCCGAGCAGAAATATGGGCTGGAGACGGCCATCGTTGACTGGTTCCAGGTTCTGTTCCAGCGACTTGATTGATCGATAGGCCTCGTAGAAGGGCGCCGGTGAATCCTTGAGAATGCGGTCCAGGTGCTCGCATCGCCGCCAACCGGGGTGATCCAGCCATCGGCTGGCCTGTTCATGCGCCCCGGCACGATCGAGCAGGAGTGCAAGTTGCCGGGCTGAGCGCGAACGGACAACCGGCGGCATGTCGCGTTCGTTGGCGACCAGTTTCTCCAGAATCTCACTGGCGCGCTCAATCTGGCCTGAAGCGGCGATCGCGTCGGCCAGTGACCATGAGGCCTCGGGTTCGCAGCGGCCGGACTCGATCAGGGGCATGAGCGCCTTGCGGGCCGCCACCGCCGAGCCGCGAGCACGCGCAGCTCGTCCGGCCAGCAGCCGCGCCTGCTCGGAAACGGACTGGACCTCATGCTCGAACAGGTCCACGGTAAGCGCATGCGCCTGGGCATGATCGCCGCGGGCCTCGGCCAGGCGCGCCTTGAGTAGCACTACCGGCCCCGGAAGCTCGCCGTCCATGTCGCCGACCATGGGGTCCAGGATCTGTCCTGCCTGATCCGGCCGACCAAGGTCGAGATGAATCTCGGCCAGCAGGAATCGGGCTCCCAGGTGTTCAGGCTGGTCGCGCAGAAAACGGTCGACAAAGCGCTGTGCCTCGTCCAGGCGTCCCAGCCGCTGCAGACTGCGGGCCGCCGACAACACGACGAATTCGCCACTTGCGCCCAGCATGATGGCCTGCCCGAATGCCTGGGCCGCCTCCTGGTGCTGTTTGCCCTGGGCCAGAATCCCTCCCAGCGCGCTCCAGGCCTCGGCCGATCCCGGTTGCAGGCGAATGACATTGCGCATGCATTGCTCGGCAAAAGCATGGTGGCCGAGTGCCTGGTAGACGCGGGCCATCGCGGTCTGGGCATGGACATCGTCCGGCGCCGCTTCCACGGCCTGGCGGGCATGCTGGCGGGCCTCGTCGGTCCGACCACTCTCGAGCAGCGCCATGGCCAGCGCGGCCAGGGCCGGGATATGGCCGGGTTCAACGCGAAGCGCAGCTCGCAGGCTGTTCATGGCGGCCGCCGGTCGCCCGGCACGCAGGTCGATCTGACCCAGCAGGGTGCGCGCTTCGACATGGTTGGGGCTGATCGCCAGGCACTGCTTGATCGCCTCGACGGCGGCGTCATCGTCGCCCTTGTCCAGCAGGGCCCGGGCCAGGTAGAGATGCGGCTCGCTGTCCTCCGTCGCCAGGTCGGAAGCCTGTTGCAGATAGACAACCGCATCGTCGATGTTGCCGCGACCGCGCAAGCACAATCCGAGCATCATCAGCAATTGCGGGTTGTCCGGGTCTTCCTGCAGAGCCTCACGAAACCCCGGTTCGGCGGCAGCGTAGTCTCCCTTTTCGAACCAGGCGCGAACCTGTTCCATGCGGCTGACATCAGTGATCATATTAATTCCGTTCAATAAATGGGCTGACTGCGGGCAGGTGGCCCACGCGAGTTCAGGGCCGGCAGAAAATGACCTGTATGATAACAGTTCCTGCTCCGGCGCAGCGGGTCGCCGGGGCCATGCCTTGCCCACAACGAGTTGTTTCGACCTGCCCTTGCCGATCCTTATCCGGGCTTTCTTGCGCTCCCTGTGTATCGGTGAGTACACTATGACGCTTGAGTCTGAGGTGCCGTTCGGCTAGGATGCTTCGACTCAACTGATCGACACGACTAAAATTCCGGGATGATTAATCTAATGAAACGACAGACAATCGGCCTGGGCGGCTGCTTTATCGCCGGCCTTGGAATGCTCGCCTTGGGGCTTAACGCCAATGCTCAGCAGGTAGAGCCAGTGCTGGATACCAGCCGCGGCGCGGTCCAGGAGACCAGCCGTTCGCAGGATCGCGTCGACGAACTCGACACGCGAACCCAAAACCTGCTCGGTGATTACCGAGCCAACCTGAGACAGCTCGAGCAGCTCAATCGATACAACGCTTCACAGCAACGACAGGTTGATGCCCAACGCAACGAGATTGCTTCGCTCAGGCGCGATATTGACAATATCGCCAGCCTGCAGCGAGCTGTGCAGCCGCTGATGGAAGACATGGTCGAGGCGCTCGCCAACCTGGTCGAAGCGGATATGCCGTTCCTGCAGGATGAGCGTCGCGATCGGGTCGAGCGCCTGCGCGGCATCATGGATGATCCGGCGCGGTCTCCGGCCCAGCGCTATCGTCTGGTGGTCGAGGCTTACCAGATCGAAAACGAGTACGGACGCACGATCGAGTCCTATCGTGACGACATCGAGGTCGATGGACGGGTTTACGAAAATGTCGATTTCCTGCGCATTGGTCGCGCGGCTCTGACCTTCCGTACCGACGATGACCAGGTGCTCAAGCGTTTCGACGCCGAGTCACGCCAGTGGGTGGATCTGGACAAGTCGTTCATGCCCCATATCAAGACCGGTACACGAATCGCGCGCGAGCAGATTCCACCGGACCTGATGTTCGTTCCGGTCACAGCACCGCAGCCAGCGAACTAGGGTGAAGTCATATATGTCTATCAAAACAGCCAATCGAATTTTCGAAACAGGTCCATCCGGGTTGCCCATCATGAACAAGCCTTTACTTGGAATCGTCTTTGCCGTGCTGATCGCTGGCCTGGCCATTGTTGGCCTGGCACCGATTTCCACTGCCAACGCCCAGCCGCAAACCATTCAGGAAGTCTTGCGGGCCATGCAGGCGGAGCGCCGCGAGGTGACTCAGGAAAACCAGGAGCGCGAAGCCCGCTTCCTTCGCGAGCGTGAGACTCAGCAAGCTGAACTCACACGTCTGCGTCGCCAGGTGACTGAAGCCGAACAGGAAGCAAGTCGCCTGGAAAGTCTGCGCAATGACCTCGACCGCGAACTCGAAGAGCAGCGGGCAACGCTGGCCGAGCGTCAGGGCGAATTTGGCGAACTGTTCGGCGTGGCCCGAGCCGCTGCCGCCGATCTCAACGAAAACCTTGCAGATTCCCTGATTTCCACGCAACTTTCCGGCCGCGGTGACGATCTGTCGCGGATGGCCCAGTCAGGCTCGCTACCGACCATCGAGGAACTCGAGTATCTGTGGTTTACCATGCTTCAGGAAGCCAGCGAGCAGGGCAAGGTGGTTCGTTATGACGCCCCCGTGATTCGTGGTGACAACCAATCTGTTGTCGAAAGCGTGGTCCGCATCGGACCATTCGCCGCCTTTACTCAGCAAGGTTTCCTGGTCCCGCGTGAAGGCAGTCTGCGCTACCTGGTTCGCCAGCCTGGCGGCGGTGCCGTTCGGGCTGCCCGTGAGGTCTACAATCACCAGGGCAACGGCGTTGCTCGTGGCATGATTGACCCCTCGCTGGGCACCTTGTTGGGCATGGTGGTTGAAACACCGAATGTCCAGGAGCGTATCGCCCAGGGACGTGGCATCGGTTACGCGATCATCGTCGTGGCCATATTCGGTATTCTGGTCGCCGTGATCCGCTGGGTGATGCTCACGATTACCGCCATGCGGGTTCGCCAGCAAATGCGTTCGTCGACTCCGTCGAGCAACAACCCGCTGGGGCGCATCATGATGGCCTATGAAGAAAACCGCACCGAGGATCTGGAAACACTGCAGATGCGGCTTGATGATGCGGTACTGCGCGAATTGCCACGGCTGGAAAGTGGTCTGAACATCGTCAAGGTGCTCGCTGCCGTGGCGCCCCTGATGGGGCTGCTGGGAACGGTGATCGGCATGATCGTCACCTTCCAGGCCATTACCCTGTTCGGCACCGGCGATCCCAAGCTGATGGCCGGCGGTATTTCCCAGGCTCTGGTCACCACGGTTCTTGGTCTGATTGCCGCCATCCCGCTGCTGCTGTTGCATGCGTTTGCATCGGGTACGGCACGTCGACTGGGCCAGGTCCTTGAGCAGCAATCGGTCAGCCTCGTCGCTGAGCCGGATGCCCAGCGCCGTTGATGCCACGATCACTTGAGGTGATAGACCCGTGCTAGAGTTTTTCATTCCGGCCAACGCCATCAATCTCATTGGGAGTTTTCTCAATGCCGGTGGCCCCGTGGTCGTCGCGCTGCTAGTCAGCACCTTTCTGATGTGGCTGTTGATCAGCGAGCGAGTCCTGTATTTCGCTTTTGCGCACCGGCGCTTGCTGAGCAACAAGCACGAGGACTGGGCTCGCCGCGACGATCGCAGTACCTGGGAAGCCTACGCCTACAGGGAGCGCCTGATCTCCGAGCTGCGAGTGGAGAATCAGCGCCACCTGAACATCATCAAGGCACTGATCCTGATCACCCCGTTGCTGGGCCTGCTGGGCACAGTGACGGGGATGATCGAGGTCTTCCAGGTGATCGTGGATACCGGTGCTTCCAACGCTCGTCTGATGGCTTCGGGTATATCCCGTGCGACCATCCCGACCATGACCGGTCTGGCCGTGTCGCTGACCGGCGTGCTTGCCATCAATTATCTCGAGAGGAAGCATACCCGGTCGGCTGCGAAGCTGTCCCAGGATCTGGAAGTCGAGTCCGGATTGGGCTACGGCTCGCGTCGGCGTCTGACCGATTCCACCATGGAAGCGGCCGAGGTCAACATCACCCCGCTGCTCGATATTGTCTTTATCCTGCTGATCTTTTTCATCGTCACCGCCACGTTTCTTGACGAGGTCGGGATCGGGTTGAACTCGCCACAGGACGACCCGCCCGAGGAGTTGCAACGGCCACCACCGACGTTGATGCTGACCGTGCGTAACGATGGTTTCGTCATGATCGATGACATCCGGATGGTGGACCCGCGTTCGGTGACCCCGATTGTCGAGGCTTTCCGTGCCGAAAACCCCAGGGGCGTGGTGTTGTTGAACGCCGCGCCGGATGCGCGGGTTGAAACTACTGTGCTTGTTCTGGATCAAACGCGTATGGCCGGAGTTGATCCGGCAGTGGCCTTGCAGCAAAGACGCTAGATATTAATGGATTATCATGCTTAGAAGACGCAGAACAGGCGAGGAAGATGAAGGTGATGTCAACGTCACGCCGTTGCTTGACATCGTGTTTATCATGTTGATTTTCTTTATCGTCACCGCCACCTTCATCAAGGAACCGGGTGTGACGGTGCAGCGCCCACCCGCCGATAGCGCCGAGGCCCAGCGACTGGTTTCGATTCTGGTGGCCATCGACTCGGACAATCGGATCTGGATCAACCGCAACGAGACGCCTTTGGAAGGCGTGCGTGTAGCCGTCGAGCGTTTGCGCCGGGAGAACCCCCGGGGAAGCGCCGTGATCCAGGCAGATAATGGCGCGCATAGTGAATACCTGATCGAGGTCCTGCACCAGATTCGTGATGCTGGTGTGCAGGAAACCGTGGCGGTATCGACGAGGCGTTTATGAATACATTGTTGCGATTGGGAACCGGGCTTCCAGGTGCAGTCATCGTCACCACGCTGATTTTCCTGTTGTTGGCCTCGGTCATCGCCCGTCACCAGGATGTTCAGCTCGATGACGATCGATCGGTTCAGATCAATGTCACGCGCCAGATCGAAGACCGCTCGATGCAGCGGCAGGAAGATTTTCAGCGCCCGGTTCTGGACCAGCCGCCACCGCCACCGCCGATGGTCACCGACCCGTCGTTCCGGCCGTCCATGGCCGTCCAGGTCGGGGCCGTTCCGGACCTGCGGGGCGCCGACCTGAATATCGGTACCGGGTTCAATCCGGATCGTGATGCCCAGCCGCTGGTGCGTATTCCACCCCAGTATCCCGGTCAGTGCAGCCGCATGGCGCGCCCGACTGAAAGCGTGGTGGTCGAGTTCGACGTCACCCCCGATGGGTCGGTAATCAATCCACGAGTGATCAACTCGACCAACTCGTGCTTCAACCGTGCTGCCACCCGCGCGGCCGAGCGGTGGCGCTACCAGCCCCGCGTGGTCGATGGTGTGGCCCAGCCGCGCCTGGGAGTTCGTACCACCTTTGACTTTTCTCTAGAGTGATGCCCGTGAAGTTTCAGCCGACAAAACTGCTTGGTGTATTGGTACTCGTGATTGTCAGTCTGGGATGGAGCGCCGCCTTTGCCCAGGATCGAGAGCGGGACGAGGAGCAAGGCCAGCTCAGCCCCAACGTGGGCCGTGATCTGCTTGCCGCGTTCGAGTTGATGGAGGAGGAGAAAAACCGCGAGGCGCTGACCAAGCTCAATCAGCTCATGGCCGAACGCGGCGCGAGCATGAGTCGATTCGAGCGGGCCTCGGTACTCCAGATTCGGGGTTCAGCCCACGCCAACCTCGAGAATCTCGACGAATCGCTCAATGATTTTGCCGAAGCCC